>JAQTRT010000108.1 GCA_028711675.1 bacterium
GGGGCTGAAGGCATCAATGAATATATGGTCCCGAAAAAGCCGGAACATTTCATCGAGGACAGGGGGGATGTTTACCGGTTCAGCCATACAGCCATCGATAACGGCGCTGACCTTGTGATCGGTCAAGGACCTCATGTCGTGAGGGGAGTGGAGCTGTATAAGGATAAACTCATCGCTTATTCACTCGGTAACCTGATAGGTTACAGGGCGTTTGCCACACACAGTAATAAAGGTTTCTCCGCGATATTACAGGTATCGGTCCTTTCCAACGGTGATTTTTTTTCCGGCCGGATCCATCCCATTGTCCTGACCAATCTGGGGATACCACAACCGGATCCCCGGGAAAAGGCTATCTCTTTCATGGAAGAGATAAGCAGGATCAATTTTCCCAGCAACAGTATCACCATTACCAGCAACGGGACCATCATCCGAAAATAGATCATGTAGTACAGGTACCTTACGTCATTCGTCCCATGTACCTTGTACCGAAACGGCACCTTGTACGGTACCGGCACCAGGACAAGGTAAAAGAGCTGTTTTTTTATCTTATATTCCATTTTTTTCTATTTTTTTTGATTTCCTTTGACAATGAATTTAAAAAAAATATATTCTTATATAAATTTTCAGGAGGTAATTCAGATATATGGATAAAATCATAGAAATCACCTGGCACGGCAGGGGAGGCCAGGGAGCTAAATCCGCTTCCCAGATCCTGGCTGAAGCCCTTCTTGACATAGGCAAGTATGCCCAATCCTTTCCGGAATACGGCGCAGAAAGGGCCGGAGCGCCCATGAAAGCCTTCAACCGGATAGCAGACAGAAAACTTACGATATACGCAAACGTCGAAGCGCCGGACATCGTGGTCGTCATCGATCCTACGCTTCTTTCAGCCATCAATGTCGTGGACGGGCTGAAAGAGAACGGTATCCTTCTGGTGAACAGTTCCAGTTCACCTGATTCCATCAGGAGCAAACATAAATACCCGGATAATATCAAGGTCTTTTCCCTGGATGCTTCCAGGATCGCGGTGGAGACCATCGGTAAGGACATACCGAATACTCCCATGCTGGGCGCCCTCAGTAAGGTCTCGGGCCTCATTACCATCAAGGACCTGGTAGAGAAGTTCACCGAACATTTTTCCCACAAGCTGGGCGAAGAGGTCGTGAAAAAGAACACAGAGGCGCTGGACCGCGGATTCAAGGAGGTAAAGTGAACATGGCCGCTAAATTGAAAGGATGGAAAGAGATCCCGGAAGCCGGCACTATCGTCGAACCGGGAAATGCCAGGAATTATAAAACAGGCGGCTGGCGATCGGACCGGCCGGTCTGGAACAAAGAGACATGCATCCACTGTTTCTTCTGCTGGATATGGTGCCCTGACATGGCTGTCCAGGTTGACCAGGCGAACAAGAAGATGACCGGTATCAATCTGGAATACTGCAAAGGGTGCGGCGTTTGCGCCGAGGTTTGCCCCAAGAAATGCTTCACCATGAAGAACGAGAAGGAATTAACCAACGAGTAGATCACAGGAGGTTTTATCAGAATGAGTACGATCCAAAAAAATAAATTATCTCTGACCGGGAATCAGGCGGCGGCCGAAGCCATGCGCCAGATCGACCCGGATGTCGTGGCAGCTTATCCTATCACGCCCCAGACAGAGATCGTCATGGCCTTTTCCCAGTTCCACGCGGACGGAAAGGTGAATACGGAAATGATCAGGGTAGAGAGTGAGCATTCAGCCATGAGCGCCTGCATCGGGTCCGCTTCGGCCGGCGCGCGTACCATGACCGCCACGTCCTCCCAGGGACTGGCCCTCATGCATGAGATGGTCTTTATTGCCGCGTCCCTGCGCCTGCCTATTGTCATGCCGGTCGTGAACCGGGCCCTGTCCGGTCCCATCAATATCCACTGCGACCATTCCGACACCATGGCCGAAAGGGATTCGGGATGGATCCAGATCTTTGCCGAGAATCCCCAGGAGGTCTATGACCATATGTTCCTCGCCATGAAGCTGGCCGAACATCCGGATGTCCAGCTTCCCGTAATGGTCAACCAGGACGGATTCATCACCTCGCACGGGGTTGAGATTGTTGATGTCCTTGAGGATAAGGCTGTGAAGGATTTTGTGGGTGAATACAAGCCCAAGACACCCCTCCTGGACCTGAAGCATCCCGTGACCATGGGCGCTCTGGACCTGTATGATTATTATTTTGAACATAAGAGACAGCAGGCTGAAGCCGTTAAAAGGGCTTTCGGCTTATTCGATAAAGTGGCCGGGGATGTGAGCAAGCTGACAGGCCGGAAATATCCCATGGTCGAGACCTACCAGTTCGATGATGCGGATTATGTGATCGTGACCATGTCCTCTGCCGCCGGTACGACAAAATTCGTTATAGACTCCCTGAGAGCTCAGGGCACGAAGGTCGGACTTCTCAAGATACGGCTCTTCCGGCCATTCCCTTACAAGATCATCAGCGGCCTTCTGAAAGGCAAGAAAGGTGTGGCAGTCCTGGACCGCTCTGCTTCGTTCGGGGCTTTCTCGCCGGTCTACACGGAGATCATGAACAGCTGTTATTACCTTGATGCAAGGCCGAATATTTATCCCGTTGTCTTCGGGCTGGGCGGAAGAGATCTTACACCCAAACTGATCGAAAGCGTGTATACCGGTCTTATCGGGAATAAATTCAAGACCGATCAGATAGAATATCTCGGAGTGAGAGAATAAAAGATGTTTATGGCTCATCGTTCATGGTCCGTGTTTTTAAAGCCATGAACGGGGGACCATGAACGATAAACGAAATTCAGGAGGTTCAAATAGGATGGCGTTTTTATTAAAAGATCTGCTTGGAAAAGATAAAATACTTACATCGGGCCACAGACTCTGTCCGGGATGCGGCGCGCCCATGGCCGTTAAGATGGTCACTATGGCAACGGACAATCCTCTGATAATCACTTCAGCTACAGGCTGCCTTGAAGTCTCAACCACCATCTATCCTTTCACAGCCTGGGATACGCCGTGGGTCCACAGCGCGTTCGAGAATGCCGGGGCCACCATATCCGGATTACAGACAGCATTCCTTGCCTGGAAAAAGAAAGGCAAGATCGACAAGGAAGTGAAATTCCTGGCTTTCGGCGGTGACGGCGGCACTTACGACATCGGCCTGCAGGCTCTTTCCGGCGCCCTGGAGCGCGGGCATGATTTTGTATATGTCTGCTATGACAACCAGGGATACATGAACACCGGCGCCCAGCGTTCGGCCAGCACGCCTATGGGTGCCAGCACCACCACGGAACCTGCCGGTAAAAAGAGTATTGGCAAGAGGATCCAGAGAAAGGACCTGACCATGATCGCGGCAGCCCACCATAACGCGTATGCGGCCCAGTCCTCCATCAGCCACTGGCAGGACCTGATGAGCAAAGCCAAAAAAGCCTTTGAATACGAAGGCCCGGCCTTTATCAATGTCCTTTCGCCCTGCGTCAGGTTCTGGAGGGTACCGAGCAGCAAGACCGTTGAGATCGCCAAACTTGCTGTGGAGACGAATTTTTGGCCTTTATTCGAGATAGAGAACATGAAGCTCACCCTTAACTTCAAACCCAAAGAGAGGAAGCCCATCATAGACTGGATCAAAGCCCAGGGACGGTACAAACATCTTCTGCAGGCAGGGAATGAGCCGGTTATTGATGAAATCCAAAAAGAAGTGGACGCGTACTTCGATTACCTGGTCAGGCTTTCCAGTATCTGAGAAAGGCGGTAAAGAATACTTATCACATGAACCTTTTATGCCTTTACAGGAATTATGACCTATGTGTCCCTTCTCGGGACAGGGGGTAATGATCATAGTTCAAAAGAAAGATGGTCCAGGCCCTTTCCGGTTTTTCTTCATAAAATCCTTTATCCCGCCAGCAGAAAACCATGTCTGTAAAGACATGGACCTACGGTGGATTTCTGGGCGGGATGTCGCCCAGACTCCCCTATTGGCGGAGCAGCCGCGGAACCACGGCTGCCGCAGGGCCGTGGGGCTCCATGTTCAAAGCAAGTTCCTTAATGAGGTAATCATGTATGCTTAATTCATTTGAGATAAAAAATATTACAGGACTTTCGGAACAGGAAGTCAAGCGCAGGCAGGAACAGGAAGGATTCAATGAGCTCCAGTCTGCCAATAAGAGGAGCTTCCTTACCATTGCTTTTGAAGTGGCCCGGGAGCCTATGTTCCTTCTTCTCATCGCGTCAGGGATCATTTATCTTCTTCTGGGCGACAAGGAAGAAGCCCTTATGCTCCTGAGCTTTGTTTTTGTCATCATAGGCATCACCATTTATCAGGAGAGGAAGACCGAACACGCCCTGGAAGCGCTCAGGGACCTTTCGAGTCCCCGCGCCCTGGTCATCCGGGACAGGGAACAGAAAAGGATCGCAGGCAGGGAAGTCGTGCGCGGGGATATCATCATACTGGCCGAAGGCGACCGTGTTCCTGCTGATGCCGTACTCCTCTGGTGCGTGAACCTTTCCGCGGATGAATCCCTCCTCACAGGAGAATCCGTGCCTGTCCGGAAGATGACGGGTGACGGGAAAGAGGAGAAAATGGAAAGACCGGGCGGGGATGACCTGCCTTATGTTTTTTCCGGAACGCTCATCACGCAGGGACAGGGCGTGGCCAGGGTCCTTTCCATTGCCATGAACACAGAGATGGGCAGGATAGGCAGGGCGCTTCAGACCCTTGATGCGGACAAGACGCTCCTGCAGCGTGATATCAAGAAACTGGTCATGAACCTGGCTTTGATCGGGCTCTCTCTCTGTATTATTGTTGTTGTTATTTACGGCGTTACAAGGGGGAACTGGCTGAACGGTTTTCTGGCCGGTATCACGCTGGCTATGGCTACGCTGCCGGAGGAATTCCCCGTTGTGCTGACCATCTTTCTGGCCCTGGGCGCCTGGCGTATGTCCCAGAAAAAGGTGCTCACGCGGAGGATGCCCGCCATCGAGAGTCTGGGCTCAGCCACTGTGCTCTGTGTTGACAAGACAGGTACCCTGACCGTTAACCGCATGACCGTTAAAAAACTATTTTCCAGGGACAGGTTTTACGACCTGCGTACGAATGTGGACGAGGCCCTGCCTGAATCGTTCCATGAGCTGGCGGAATACAGCATCCTGGCCAGCCAGAAGGACCCGTTCGATCCCATGGAAAAAGCTTTTATGCAGATCGGGCACCAGTACCTGATGGATACGGAACATCTGCATGATGAATGGGCCCTTGTTTATGAATACCCGCTCTCCCGGGAGATGCTGGCTCTTTCCCATGTATGGAAATCAACACATACACAGGATTACATCATTGCGGCCAAGGGAGCTCCTGAAGCTATTGCCGAACTCTGCCATTTCAGCGACAGGCAGATGAAGGACCTGATGGAAAAGATCCAGATCATGGCCGGGGACGGCCTGAGGATACTGGGTGTGGCCAAGGCATGCTTTAAGCATTCAGACCTTCCTGATGAGCAGCATGATTTTGACTTTGAATTCCTCGGTCTGGCCGGGCTGGAAGCCCCGATCCGGCCCACTGTGCCGGCAGCCATAAAGGAGTGTTACGAAGCCGGTATCCGCGTCATCATGATCACGGGCGATTATCCGGGTACGGCCCAGAACATCGGGCGCCAGATAGGTTTAAAGTCCATTGATGACATGATCACGGGCCCTGAGCTTAATGCCATGAAGGATGAGGAGCTGAAAGAACATATCAGGACCGTCAATATATTCGCGCGTGTGGTGCCTGAACAGAAGCTCCGTATCGTCCAGGCCCTGAAGGCCGTGAAGGAAGTAGTGGCCATGACAGGCGACGGCGTCAACGATGCGCCGGCCCTGAAAGCAGCGGACATCGGCATAGCCATGGGCGGCAGGGGAACGGACGTGGCACGCGAATCATCGGCCCTGGTCATCCTGGATGATGATTTCTCCTCCATCGTGCAGGCTGTGCGCATGGGAAGAAGGATCTTTGATAACATCAAGAAAGCCATGGCTTACATCCTCGGTATCCACGTCCCCATTGCCGGCATGAGCCTTATCCCTGTTCTTTTTAAAATGCCCCTTGTACTCCTGCCTGTCCATATCGTTTTCCTGGAATTGATCATTGATCCGGTCTGTTCTGTCGTATTTGAGGCTGAACCTGAGGAGAAGGATGTGATGAAACGCATGCCGCGTGATCCGCGGGAACCTTTGTTCAGCAGACAGACCATTGGACTGAGCCTGCTCCAGGGATTCAGCGTGCTCCAGATCGTGCTTGGCGTATACTTCATCTCCCTTTTACGCGGCCAGGGCGAACTGGAAGCCAGAGCCCTTACTTTCACGACCCTGATCATTGCCAACCTGGGATTGATCATGATCAACCGGTCCTGGAGCCAGCTCTTTGTGTCGACCCTGAATATGAAAAATAAGGCCATGACCTGGATCATGGCCGGAACCCTGTTCTTTCTGGGGCTTGTCCTGTATGTTCCACTTCTCAGAGAATTGTTCAGGTTTGCCGTTCTCCATCCTGTGGATATTATCATCTGTATCGGAGCCGGTATCGTGAGCATCCTCTGGTTCGAATTCTTCAAGGTCTGGAAAAGGAAAAGGACTTAAAAGTGCCTCCTGATAGTCTGCTTCTCCGTCTTGCAGAAAAGAATAAATGTGATTATATTTTCTTTTTTTTACTGTAAACTTTTGTTATCAGCATTTTAAAAAAAAGTTGAAATCATTTTTTTTTGTATTATAATATTAATATAAACAGCATAAGCTGTAAAACTTTTCTGCCGTGCAAAATGGCCGTATGGGAAGGCCAGCAGATCTGCGATGCTGGACAGGGCCTGAGATTAAATAATAATTCTTATAGAGAATACGGGGGCCGTATACGGACGTCGGCGTTCCGGGAAACCGGGATTTAAGGTGTTCGTATACGGTGTTTTTTTTACTCCAGCCTCTTTACCCTTCTTTTATTAAAAATAAAAAAATATTGACGTAGAAAAAAAGAATTATATTATAAGTCTTATGTCTGTAAAGGACTGGAAGGGTAAGAATTAGTGAAAGGAAGCGACTTAAAAATAAAAAATCTCAGTAAAAGCTTCGGTGACACGCAGGTGCTGAAGAATATAAGTTTCAGGGTTAAAAAAGGAGAGCTTTTTTCCATCCTGGGTCCGTCCGGATGCGGAAAGACCACGCTGCTCAGGATCATCGGCGGGTTCGAGGACCCGGATGAAGGACGTATCCTGATGGATAACCAGGATATCCTTGAACTGGCGCCGAATAAGCGGGGTGTTAATACTATTTTCCAGAATTACGCCCTTTTCCCCCACCTTTCCGTGTATGAGAACATTGCTTTTCCCCTCCGTATCAAGAAATATACTGACGGCGAGATCAAGGAAGAAGTGGAGCGGTACCTCGTCCTGGCGCGGCTGCAGGACCATATCAGGAAATATCCATCACAGCTCTCGGGCGGCCAGAAGCAAAGAGTGGCTATTGCGCGGGCTCTGGTGAACCAGCCTAATATCCTGCTCCTGGACGAGCCGCTCAGCGCTCTGGATGCCAAGCTCAGGCAGCACATGCTCATTGAGCTCGATTCCATCCATGACGATGTGGGCATCACCTTCATTTATGTGACCCATGACCAGCAGGAGGCCATGAGCGTCTCGGACTATATGGCCGTCATGAACAAAGGCGAGATCCTGCAGGTCGGGACCCCGTCCGAGATCTATGAAAAACCCGTCAATGCCTTTGTGGCTGATTTTATCGGCGAAACGAATTTCATTGAAGGGAAGGTCACGGAGGTCGGGGAGACCACAGGCCGCATTTCCGTTGAAGGCCTCGGTGTCCTGACCGTGGACAAGGACTGTCCCATCAACGTCGGAGACCGGGTGAAGCTTACCATCAGGCCCGAGAAGATCAGGATAACTAAAAAGGAACCTGTTTTCGCGACCAATCCTGAACAGTTCAACGTGATCAAAGGTAAAGTGGATGAGGTCATCTACACCGGCTTCCAGAGCAAGTTCTTTGTTAAAGTGAACGCGAAATATCTTTTCCGGCTTATCAAACAGCACGTAAAATACTATCTTGACGAGGCTCCCATCAGCTGGAAGGATGAGGTCTTCATCTGGTGGAACTGCGATGACAGTTATCTGGTGGAGGTCTCGGCTTCATGAGAAAAAATTACGGAAAGCTTTACACGGCCCCGGTCCTTCTCTGGCTTACCGTGTTTTTTGTCATCCCCGGCCTTATCATCGTCGTATTCAGTTTCCTGAAAAAGGGATTATACGGGGGAGTGGTCTGGAAATTCTCCATGGAAGCGTACCGTGCCCTTTTTCAGCCGGCTTTCCTGAAAGTGGTCCTTGTTACAGTTTACATCTCCGTGGTCTCCACGTTCCTGACCCTGCTGCTCTCCATTCCCGTGGCGTATTTTATAGCCAGGAGCAAGGCCAAGAATATCCTGCTTCTCCTTATCATCATCCCGTTCTGGACCAATTTTCTCATCCGCATCTTTGCCTGGATCGCCATCCTGGGGAATAACGGATTCCTGAACCATTTTTTTATCTCCATCGGATTGTTCCCGGATTATATCCAGCTCCTGTATAATCAGTATGCTGTTATCCTGGTCACGGTCTATACCAATCTTCCTTATGCTATCCTGCCGCTTTACGTGAATGTGGAGAAGTTCGATTTTTCGCTCCTGGAGGCTGCCCGGGACCTGGGGGCTACCAAATCCCAGGCTATTTTCAGGATTTTTTTACCCAATATCAAGGTGGGCATCATTACCGCTATTATTTTTACTTTTATCCCTGCCCTGGGGTCCTATGCCATCCCCCAGCTTGTGGGCGGCGCTGATTCCTATATGGTAGGCAATATTATTGCCAGGGAACTGACCATCAACCGGAACTGGCCTCTGGCTTCATCCATGTCCGTTATCCTGACCCTGGTCACCACCGTCGCCATCCTGTTCTTTGTGAACATGAAGCCCGGCAGGACCATGACCAGGACAGCGGTCCAGGCAAAGGCTAAGGTTTAAAAAGGATCACGCATGTATTCAAAGAAAAGGATATCCCTGGTTGTTTTCATCATTACCATGCTTTTTTTCTATCTGCCGCTCCTGATCCTGATCGTTTTTTCCTTTAACGGCGGCAAGTCTTTTCAGTGGACCGGTTTTTCCCTGAAGTGGTATGAGCAGCTTTTTTTCCATTCGCGGGACCTCTGGAGAGCGGTACAGAACAGCGTGATCGTGGCCCTGGCCTCTTCGGCCATCTCCACGCTGATCGGAACCCTGGGAGCCATCGGTCTCACCTGGTATACGTTTAAATTCAAGAAATATCTGAAGGTGGTGAGCTACCTGCCTATTATCATGCCTGAGATCGTGACCGGTATCTCCCTCCTTATTTTTTTTGCCGGCATGAAATGGAACCTGAGCCTTTTCACGATCTTCGTGGCCCATACTACTTTCAATATCCCGTTCGTTCTTTTCATCATCATGTCCCGCCTGGATTAGTTCGAT
>JAQTRT010000109.1 GCA_028711675.1 bacterium
TATTTTCGGGCTCAATGCGGATGAGATCGTCAGGCTCAGGACAGCGGGAAAGTACCATCCGGACGATTATATCAGGAAGAATCCGGAATTGCAGAATGTGCTGAACATGCTCAAATCGGGCGAACTCTCCCAGGAGGACAAGAACCTGTTCAAGCCATTATATGATTCCCTGGTCTTTGGAGTGGACGGTAATCCGGCTGACGAGTACTTCCTTCTGGCTGACCTTGCGGGATACACAGAGGTTCATGCGAAGATCAGCCAGGATTTCAAGGATAAGCTGAAATGGCAGAGAAAAGCCCTGCTGAACATCATGAACACAGGATACTTTTCGAGCGACAGGGCTATCAAAGAATATGCCGAAGAGATATGGAAAGTGAAGCCGGTTCCTGTAAGCCTGTAGACAGGGGGACGGTGCTTGACATTTTGACATTTTATTCCGGATTATGTATTGATGTTTTTTTAATAAATGCAATTGAAAAAATAATAGAGTCATCATAAAAGACGACCTTGCACTTCGTGTTGTATTTCTGGACCGGCTTTCCGGTAAGTCTTTTCACAATGGCCATTTCAGCGGTTTAAAACTTTTTTTAAAAATGTCAAAATGTCAAGCACCGTCCCCCTGGCGTAATTTTTCTTTCAATAACCGGGATAGTTCTTTTCTGACCACGCATTCCCTGATGAGAAAAGAAGATAGTATCCTTTTTATTCCGGGTTCCGTAAGCCCTGATATCCTGGCGGCAAGCCGGTCCAGGAGGGACCGTGAAAAGACCTGGCCCAGACCCCGGATGATCTCGAACCGCAGCTTTTCCCGGGAAGCGGAAAAATCAGGCCCTGCGTATCGGACTACCCGGTCCACCAGGTTCTGAAATTCCAGGCCGGAGGAGTGCCAAAGATCGCATCCCAGTCTGACCTTCGCTCTTGTGACGGGGGCTATAAACTTCATATATTCTGAACTAGGATCAGTATGGACCAGGCTCATATGGTTGATATCTTTATATGTCCAGAGCGTCCATGAATACCCCCGTTCCTGGAACAGGCTTATCTGGTCATCCAGAAGGTTAATCTTATACCGGGTCTTGTCCGGGGCCGTGAACTCAGCCCCGAATTCACCGACCCACATGGGAGTATTATATTTTTTAACGAACCAGTCCCGGCTGTCCATCTCCTTCTCCATGGCAGATCTGTTATACAGCTTCCCGTTTATTTTTTTGGGGTAGGTCAGACCTTTTCCGGCCAGGCGGCTGTAAAAATGGCAGGAATAAACCAGGTTGTCCGTAAAAGGAGGTTCAAAACCGGAAAAATCCTGGCCCCAGAGGTTCCCTTTCAGGAAGATAATATGATGCCTGTCGATCCTTCTGATCCGCTTTACGGTCTCTCTGTATATCCTGTTCAGAATGTGTCCGGCATCCTTGTCATCAAGTACAGGTTCGTTCATCAGGTCATACCCAGCCACTGCCGGTTCATTCCTGTAATGGGCGGCGATGAATTCCCACAACCGCATGAACTCTTCCTGGTAGAACTGTTCCTGCCAGAAAAAGGAGACATTGAAATAATTATCAGAATGCCAGTCCGCGTTCTGGTGGCCGGGGACAGCGTGCATGTCAAGAATGGCATAGAGCTGATGTTCCCGGCAGTATTGGATGACGCGGTCCAGATGAAGGAACCCTTTTGTGTCGAACCGGCCTTTCCCCCGGATCTTTCCGGTTTTAAAATGGCGGTAATTGAACGGTACCCGGACCACTGTCGCGCCCAGGCTTTTAATAAAAACAATATCTTCTTCCCTGATGAAGGAACAAAGGAATGTGTTGAAATAATGGCTGGCTCTCTTTTGGCCGGCTTTAGATGCCAGGGTTTTTCTGAATTCCTGTTCTGTTCCGGGAAAACCTGTAATGAAGTTCTCCTGCATGAGCCATCCGCCCAGGCAGAGCCCTCTGAGGAAGATCTCGGAATCGTCCGGTCTTAGTATCTTGTTCCCCCGGGTCCGTAAAAATGAAGGCATGTATCACCTCTTTTGAGTTTTACTTACGATCAGAAGAAGGTTCTTGATATCGACTACCTGTATCCTGTCTCCTTTCCGGATCTGTTCATTGTTGTACGATCGGACCTGCCAGGTCTCTCCGCGGATAAAGGCTTCCCCCCGGGGCTGGATATCGGTCCGGGCAGTACCAGGAACGCCTATTATACTTTTTCTCTCTTTTTCCATGCTTTTTATTTCCTTCCGCCGTACAGGGCATAATTATAATATTTCCATATCACTTCCCTCTTCCTGAATCCGGCTGAGGCCAGCCATTCCATCTGGTCCATCAAAGGTGCCGGGATATCTTCTTTTCGGTATTTCACAAGCCACTTCCCTTGGATCTCTGAGAGGGGAACGCTTTTTTTCATGAAGTCTATCCATTTGGAAATGTACAGCTTTTTCAGGTGCGCGTCCGGTCCCAGAACCACATCGGCATTATAAAAGAGACCTCCTGGCTTCAGGGCCTTGTATATCTTCTTCATGAAGATCTTTTTTTCTGTATGGGTCAGATGATGAAGAGCCAGGGATGAGACCACGGCATCGTATTTTTGGTCAAATAGGAAGTTCCTGAGATCGTGCAGGATATACCGGGTCTCCGGATAAGCCTTTAATTTCACCCTGGCCGCATCGATCATGTTGCGGGCCAGGTCCAGGCAGGTGACCCGGCTTCGGGGAAATTCTTCTTTTATTATTTTTGCCATAGTGCCTGTGCCGCATCCGAGATCGATCACGGAAAAAGCCTTTGTGCGCGGATAAGGAAAGGCAGCGACAAGGGCCTTGATCATCACCGGGTAAAAAGGGATAAGTTTTAAAATTATCCCGTCGAACACGCCCGCTTCGTTCTCAAAATGTTCTTTAACCTTATCCATGATGCTCAGGACCCGAACTTTCCGTAACGCTGTATCCTGCTGAAGACCAGCACAAAGTTTCTATTTCCTTTTTTAACAGGAATAAAGACGTAGACATCCTCGTTCTTCTTGAAGAAATGCGTATTTGCTTCCTTACCGCTGAATACGGATGAGAGATATTTCGTGACGGCCTCATCGCAGGCAAAGAAGGTATTATTGAAAAGCGGTTTATTCAGGTCCTTTTCCGGAGTGTAACGTGTGATCTTCAGGAAGACCTGCTGCCCGTCGTACCGGGCCGGGAGGATGAGCTGGATATCCGGATATTCGGCCTTATGTTCAGAGAGGAACTGGAGCAGTCCGGGTATCCGGGCGATGTCCCTGGGGCTGGACAGATAAGAGCTGATCTTGGTAATGGTCCTGTCATAGCGTGTGATCAGTTCCTCGGCCTCTGAAATGAACCTGTGTTCGAGCTTTACCCGGGACAGGTGATTGCCCAGGAACAGCAGGCAGGGGATCAGGACCAGGACCGTACCTGCTGTAATCAAACTTTTCTTTAATGAGAATTTATTTTTCTTAACAGCCCCTTTGAGTTTCCTGCTTTCCGCGATGATGCTCAGATTAAGCCCGATGTTCAGGATGACCGAGCAGAGGACAATGGACAAAGCAGCGGATATAAAAAGGAAAAAGAATTCGGTTGTATTTTCCGCGAACACTTTTAATTTAAAAGTCATGGTGATGATGAAAACATAAAACCAGATACCGACCAGGATCACGGTGACCAGCATGATCCAGTTCGTCAGGTTAACGATTTTTTGTTTCAGGTCAGTCTTCATGGGATACCTCCTGGAGAAGGATGATATGAAATATATCTTTACTGAATAAAAAAGCAAGTTGTTTAATAAGAGGGACGGTGTGTGACATTATAATGTCACACACCGTCCCCCTTTCTGCAAGATTTCCCTTGACAATGGAAAATAATTCAGTAAAATGAATGTCTAAATTATTGTGTCTGTTCTTTGATTTTTTGTAAAAAATAATTGTTTTTATAGATTTTTATGATAAGAAGGAGGCGTTATGCCATTTTTTATTGGAAGAGACAGGGAAGCCCGGCGGACTTACGGATTCGATGAAATAGCCCTTGTGCCAGGTGAATCAACCATAGATATTGATGATGTCGATGTCATGACCAGGATCGGGGTGGAAGGGAAAAAATCGTATGAATTAAGCATCCCGTTCTTTGCTTCAGCCATGGACGGCGTGGTGGATGTAAAATTCGCCGCTGCCTTCGGCAAGCTGGGCGGTGTAGCGGTCCTGAATCTGGACGGTGTCCAGACAAGGTATGAAAACCCGGAAGAGATACTGCAGAAGATCGTGGCTGCGACACCGGAAAAAGCCACGGAGATCATCCAGGGTATTTATAAAGAACCGATCAAGGAAAAATTGATCGCGCAGAGAGTGGAGGCCATTAAAAAGACCGGTGTGATCTGCTCTGTTTCCACCATCCCGTCTACAGCATCCAGGTTCGGCACGATCGCTGAAGAAGCCGGGTGTGATATCTTCGTTATCCAGTCAACAGTTACTTCTGTCCGTTTTTTATCCTCCACCAAAGAGGCGCTTGACCTGAAAAAGATATGCCACGATCTGAAGATCCCTGTTCTTATCGGCAATACGGTATCGTACCGGGCCTGCCTGGAACTTATGGAAACAGGATGCAGCGGAATCCTGGTGGGCGTGGGCCCCGGTTCTGCCTGCACGACCCGCGGTGTTCTGGGTATCGGTGTACCGCAGGTGACCGCTACAGTGGATTGCGCGGCTGCCCGCGACAACTATTATAAAAAAACAGGACATTATATTTCCATTATCACGGACGGCGGGATGTCCACAGGCGGCGATATCTGCAAGGCTTTTGCCAGCGGCGCTGATGCGGTCATGATCGGCTCTGCTTTTGCCAGGGCCCATGAATCACCGGGCAAGGGTTTTCACTGGGGAATGGCCACGTCCCACAAGAACCTGCCGCGCGGTACCAGGATCAAGGTCGGTGTGTCAGGCACGATAGAGGAGATACTGCTCGGTCCGGCGCGCGTGGATGACGGCTCCCATAATCTGGTCTCAGCTCTGAAGACCAGCATGGGGACCCTGGGCGCCAGGAATATAAAAGAGATGCAGAATGTGGAGATCATCATCGCGCCGTCCATCAAACATGAAGGGAAAGTTCTGCAGAAAGCACAGTCCGTAGGTATGGGAAAATGATCATCATCCTGGATTTTGGTTCGCAGTATACGCAGCTCATTTTAAGGAAAGTGAGGGAATCAGGCGTGTATTGCGAGATCTTCCCGTGCACCACTTCACTCAGACAGATCGAAAACAACCTTATCGATAAAGACATTTCCTCCATTTCCGGGTTCATTCTGTCCGGCGGGCCTTCTTCGGTCTTTGAAAAGGGAGCTCCGGGCTGTGATGAGGCCGTGCTCCGTTCCGGGAAGCCCGTACTCGGGATCTGCTACGGAATGCAGCTCATGATGAATAAACTTGGCGGAAAAGTGGTCCCTGCCAGGAAACGGGAATACGGCCATGCCCGCCTCTTCATTAAAAAAAACGCCGGGATATTCAAAGACCTTCCTCAAAAACTAAATGTCTGGATGAGTCATGGCGACAGCGTGGTGAGGATCCCGCCTCATTTCATCAATGTGGCCAGGACTAAAAACACGTTCCAGGCCGCGGTTTGCGATCAGCACAGAAAGATATGGGGGGTTCAGTTCCATCCGGAAGTGAAGCATACGGAGTTCGGGGACAGGATACTGCGGAATTTCCTGTTCGAGGTCTGTAAGGCCAGGGCAGACTGGACCATGAAGGATTTTATCAGAACCGAAGTTAAAAGGATCAGGACCGTCGTGAAAGGGAACAAGGTCGTGCTGGGCCTGTCGGGCGGCGTCGATTCATCCGTGGCTGCGGCCCTTCTCCACAAGGCCATTGGCCGGAAACTGTACTGTATCTTCGTCGATAACGGGCTCCTGCGGTATAATGAATTCGAACGCGTCATGAACGTATTCAGGAAACTGGGCAATGGTCAGTTCAACCTCATCGGCGTGAATGCCGGGAAAGAGTTCCTCCAGAAACTGAAAGGCGTCCTGGACCCTGAACGTAAACGGAAGCTGATCGGAAGGACTTTTATTAAAATATTCGAAAGGGAAGCAGTGAAGATCAAAGACGCGGAATTCCTGGGACAGGGTACTCTTTATCCTGATTTTATAGAGAGCGTATCGGTTAAAGGGCCTTCTGCCGTGATCAAGACCCATCATAATGTGGGAGGCCTGCCCAAACGCATGAAGTTGAAACTGATCGAACCGTTGAAGTATCTGTTTAAGGATGAGGTACGGGTCCTGGGAAAAGAACTGAGGCTTCCCGACGCCATTGTATACCGGCAGCCCTTTCCCGGCCCCGGTCTGGCCATCCGGATCATCGGGGAAGTAACGGAAGAGAGGCTGGAGAAACTGAAACAGGCGGACAGGATCGTGGAAGAGGAGATACTGAATGCCGGGCTTTACCGGAAGCTCTGGCAGTCATTTGCCGTTCTCCTGCCCATCAAGAGCGTGGGGGTTATGGGAGACAAGCGAACCTATGAGAACGTGATCGCTTTACGCATCGTGGAATCCGTAGATGCCATGACGGCGGACTGGTCCAAGATCCCTTATGATATACTGGGCCGGATCTCCAACCGTATCATCAATGAGGTCCAGGGCATCAACCGTGTGGTTTATGATATATCGTCCAAACCGCCGTCCACAATAGAATGGGAATAATATGTATTCGCAGGTGTTTTTATTTTTCTCATTCCCGGCCTTTTTTATTTATTTGCAGGAATCTGACAGTTGATTATCATGGAGGAAATGATCAGATGAATCTCATTTATCAGGGTAAGGTTCGCGATGTATATGAAGTGGATAAAGAGAAACTGCTGATCGTGGCCTCGGACAGGATCTCGGCCTTTGATTTTGTCCTGCCGACGCCTATCCCGGATAAAGGAAAGATCCTAACCCGGCTTTCCTTCTTCTGGTTCAATTACGTGAAGGATGTCATTGATAATCATCTTATTTCCGGGACCTGGACGCCTCCGGGTGAGGACGCGGATAAATTCAGGGACAGGTCCATGCTGGTGAAGCGGGCCAAGCGGATCGATCTGGAATGTATCGTCCGCGGTTATCTTTCCGGGAGCGGCTGGAAGGAATACCAAAAGGAACAAAGTATCTGCGGCATCAAGCTGCCCTCAGGTTTAAAAGAATCCGCCAGGCTGCCGGAGACCATCTTTACCCCTTCCACCAAAGCGCCGGACGGCGAGCACGATATCAATATTGATGAAGGAAAGGCAGCTGATATCGTGGGAAAGGATGTTTTCCGGTTCGTGAAAGAGAAGAGCATCGAGATTTATGAGAAAGCCAGTTATTATGCGGAAACAAAAGGGATCATACTGGCCGATACAAAATTCGAGTTCGGCATGGCGGATGGCAAGATCATCCTGATCGACGAAGCCCTGACCCCGGATTCCTCCCGTTTTTGGGAGAAAAGCCTGTACCAGCCAGGCAGGCCTCAGGATAGTTTTGACAAACAGTTTGTGCGTGACTATCTGGAAAAGACCATCCGGTGGAATAAAAAGCCGCCTGTGCCGGAATTACCGCGGGAAATCGTGGAAAAGACCAGGGAAAAATATCTTTCCGCCCAGAGGAGATTGTGTGACGGAGTATAAGGTCTTTATCAGACATAAGGATGAGATCACGGATGCCGAATCCGAAAAGATCAGAAAGGACATCAGGGACCTCGGTATCCGGGGCATCCGGGAGATCACGGTTTACCAGATGTACAAGATCTCCGGTGATATCTCTTCTTCCGGTATCGAAAAGATCTGCCGCGAACTTCTGGTGGACACCATAGCCCAGGTTTATTATATCGGCCAGCTGCCTGGGCATCAGGGCTTCTCCATCGAGGTTGATTATAAAAAAGGCGTGACGGATTCCGTAGCTGATACGGTTTTTCTGGGCATCACGGACATGAACATGAAGGCTGATCTGAAGATAAAGACAGGCAAGAAATTCATATTAGAAGGGGATCTGATTGATGAGCAGGTGAAAAGGATCTCGGAAAAGATACTGGCCAATACCATGATACAGGAGTATAACATCATCCATGCCGGCCAATGAAATAAATATCCTGAACATGCGGAACGAACAGCTTCTGGACATTAGCAGGAAATACCTCCTCTCCCTGGACCTGGACGAAATGAAGGTCATCCGGGATTATTTCAGGAAGGAGAAAAGGAACCCGCGCAATGTGGAACTGGAGATGATCGCGCAAACCTGGTCCGAGCATTGCAAGCATAAGACCATTACCAGTAAAGTCGAGTACCGGTACAAGGGCAGGGACGGAAGCTCAAGGAAACGCATCTACCGTAATCTTCTTAAAGAAACGGTCTTTAAGGTCACGAAGGAACTGAACCGGAAATGGTGCGTTTCGGTCTTCAAGGATAATGCCGGTATTGTCGAATTTGACCGGACGCGCTGTATCGCCTTTAAAGTGGAAACCCATAACCATCCGTCAGCCCTGGAGCCGTACGGCGGGGCCGGGACCGGCATTGGCGGCGTGATCCGTGATATACTGGGTGTGGGCCTGGGCGCCAAGCCTGTCATGAACACAGACGTGTTCTGTTTCGGTCCTCTGGACCTTCCCTATGAGAAGATCCCTGACGGCGTTCTTCATCCGAAACGGGTCTTCAGCGGTGTTGTGTGCGGTGTGCGGGATTACGGCAACAGAATGGGCATACCCACGGCCAACGGAGCTATTCTTTTTGATGAAGGTTATATCTATAATCCTCTGGTCTACTGCGGTACCATCGGCATTCTTCCCAGGAACAAAGCCTTTAAAAGTATCAAGCCCGGTGACCTGATCCTGGCTGTAGGCGGCCGGACCGGCCGTGACGGTATCCATGGCGCTACTTTTTCATCCCTTTCCCTGGATAAGGATACAGGAACCGGCGCTGTGCAGATCGGTAATCCTATTGTAGAAAAAAAAGTCCTGGATACCATACTTCAGGCCAGGGACAGGAACCTGTACCGTGCTATCACGGATTGCGGGGCCGGCGGTTTTTCCTCGGCTGTGGGCGAACTGGCCCTCTTTTCAGGAGGGGCCAGGGTCCATTTGGAACACGCTCCTTTAAAATATGACGGTCTTCTGGCATGGGAGATCTGGCTTTCCGAATCCCAGGAACGCATGGTCCTGGCCGTACCCCCGGAAAAGAAAGAGGCTCTTCTGAAAATATTTCAGGATGAGGATGTAGAAGCCACGGTCTTGGGCGAGTTCACGGATACAGGGCGCTTGCAGGTCCTGTACGGGGATGATGTGATCTGTGACCTTGATATGGATTTTCTTCATGAAGGCCTGCCGAAAAGAGTGAAAAAGGCAGTCAGCTTGAAAAGACCGGAAAGGACAGGATTAACAGGATTACTAAAAATAAATGGATTGGATTCGATCGAGGGGATGCTCAAGAAAAAGCTTTCGGACCTGAACACAGCCTCAAAAGAATGGGTGATCAGGCAG
>JAQTRT010000110.1 GCA_028711675.1 bacterium
TTTACCTTTAAAACCTTTACCTCCTTGATGGCCTTTGCTGCCTTTCTATTCATATTTATAAAGGACCACCCGGTCCGTCTTATCTGTCTCTTTAAGCTGAACGCTGATCATCTCTTTCATTCTGGATGTGGGATAGGATTTCCCTACCATATCGGGCTGGATGGGCAGTTCACGGCCCCCTCTGTCGATCAGGACAGCGAGCTTAATGGACCGGGGCCTTCCAAAATCCATGATCTCGTCAATAGCCGCCCGCACGGTCCGGCCTGTGAAAAGAACATCATCCACCAGGATAATGCTCCTGTCCGTGATATCGAACGGGATCGCCGTCTCCTTGACTACCGGCTGTCTGGATATGGAATCCACGTCATCCCGGTAAAGCGTGATATCCAGAATACCCAGCGGTATTTTTTTCCTGATAATGGTCTTGATCAGGCCGCCGATCCTCTGGGCCAGGTAAACCCCTCTTGTCTGGATACCGAGAAGGACAAGACCGTCGATATCCGGTGTCTGTTCGATGATCTCATGGGTCAGTCTTTTCAGTGTCAGCGAGATCTCGCTCTCGTTCATCAGGATTTTTTGAAGTATAGGTTTTTTCACAGGTTCATCAGTTCTCTTTTTGTTTTAAATATTCTTTATATCCGACCTTTTTTAATCTCACTGCTTTCCTGCCGATTTCAGCAGCCAGGTGTTTCTTATATCGAAGAAGGTTTTTTTTAATACCAGGATTCGTTAAGGCCAGTATCTGGGCAGCCAGAACACCCGCGTTCGCCGCTCCGGAGGGACCGATGGCTGTTGCGGCCACAGGAACGCCTTTGGGCATCTGAACAATGGAATAAAGCGAATCAAGACCGGACAGGGTGTCGGTTTTCATAGGCACGCCGATGACCGGAAGGATGGTCGAGGCAGCCAGGACCCCGGCCAGGTGGGCAGCTCCTCCCGCGCCTGCAATAATGACCCGGACGCCTTTTTTCTCCAGTCCGCCTGCCTGTTTCCGGACAAGTTCCGGGGACCGGTGCGCGGAAGCGATATTAATCTCATAAGGGATCCTGAAAAATTCCAGCATATTCATGCAGTGTTTCATCTGGTCCAGGTCCGAATCACTGCCCATGAAGATACTCACTAACGGTTTGGACATATTCACACACCCCTGTTTGTTCAGTTCGTTATAGAAACGAATTTTCCGGTATCGTCATATTCCGCGGGATTGTTTATCCGAAAGAGCTGTTCGCTATATTGTGAAACAATCTAATGAATTTATTTTTATTGTCAAATCTTTTTTACCGGATAAAAAAATTGACATTAACCTTAAAAAGTATATTTTATTCTCATTAAACTCATTAATGGAGGAGGATACCCCGTGAAAAAGACATATATTATAACCATTTTCCTTTTTTTAATATGCTGCGCAACTAACCCGGCACAAAAAGTCAACGCCAGAGAAGAGAGCCAGGAAGCCGATTTCAGCGCAATCGTGGCTGAAATGGCTCTCCGCAACATCGGTAAACTGCCCAATAAAAGGGTGGTTGTGTTCGATTTCACGGATATTGACGGGAATGAAATGGAAACGGGAAAACTTCTGGCTGAACAGGTAACGACCAGGCTGGTCTCCGTAACAGGACTTATTGTCGTGGAACGGCAGCAGCTAAATAAAGTACTTAAAGAACAAGAGTTGAACGCATCCGGCGCAACGGAAAACCAGGACGAAGAGCTCGGAAAACTGCTGAACGCGGATGCGATCATTTCCGGCACCCTGGCCCAGATCAACGAGAATGAAGAGATGAACGCCCGGATGATCGATATCACGACAGGCGAGATCTACTGCGCGGCTAATGCCAAAAAAGAGATGAAACAACGTGAAAAGGAATTCGATAAGCTCCCTCCCGATAAGAAAGAAAAGATCAATAAGGAACTGTTGATACGGGAGAAGCTGAAAAAAGAGAATCCCAAGCTTTATCAGCTCCAGGAAGAGCAGAAGAAAGAACTGTGGCTGCTGCGGGAAAAGGACCTGAAATCCTTTCAAAGGATCCTGAAGATAACCCGTTTCATGGAACGCCTGAAAAGGCAAAGGCCCAAGATCTTTCTGGCTGTCACAGCACCGGAAGATTCCCGCCAGCTGGAAAAGATCAAATATACCAAACCGGATGAATACGAAAAGGTCATGCGCCTGCGGAAAGAGCTTAATTTCGTCTTTGAAAAGATCCCCGGCTATAAGGAAAGGCTGAAGCATTACCGCCAGCAGATCATCACACAGGTCAGGGAAAAATAGTGGGCAGGATACAGTTACCGGAAAAAGCCAAACTATTCATCGGGATCATCAGCACCAGCCAGGAACTTATCCTGCGTTCCAGGCCCGTTCTGGAGGACCTCTGGGGCCCCGTGGACCTGGAATCAGAGTTCATCCCCTTTGACCAGACCCTGTATTATGAAAAAGAGATGGGCTCTCCTTTGCTGAAAAAATTCTACTGTTTCAGGGACCTGATCCGGCGGGAAGAGATCGTGGGGATCAAGATCAAGACCAATGAACTGGAGACCACACTGAAACTTCATCCGGAAAAAGAGGGCCGGGATATCAACCTGGATCCCGGTTACCTCACGCTGGTCAATGTGACCCTGGCTACAACAAAGGATTACCGCCACAGGATATACCTGGACCGAGGCATTTATCTGGAGAACACTCTCTACTACGACGCAAAAAAAAAGTCATATTCAGGATGGGACTGGACCTATCCGGATTTCCGCCGGGATGATTACCTGACCTTCTTTAACACGGTCCGGGAGACATATAAAAGCCAGTTACAGCCCGGAGAGGAAGATGAGTAAGGCCGGTATTTATAAAAAAAAAGTAGTGCTCTCCGGCCCTTTTAATTCCATGAGCCGGATGCTCAGGTCCCGGAAAATCCATACCATCTGCGTCAGCGGCCGCTGTCCCAACATCAGTGAATGTTTCTCCCGGAAAAAAATAACATTCCTCATACTGGGTGAACGATGCACGCGCAACTGCCTCTTCTGCAATGTAAAAAAAGAAAAACCTTTATTACCGGATGAGGATGAGATAATCCGGATGATCCCGGTCATCCGGGAACTGAACCTGAAATATGTCATTCTTACTTCTGTTACGCGGGACGATCTGGCTGACAACGGTGTCTCCCGGTACCTTAAGGCCATAAACATGATCAAAGAGAATTTCTCCGGCATTAAGGTCGAGATACTTATCCCTGATTTCAGAGGTTATCCGCAGGCTGTCCCGCAGATCGTTCATTCCCGGGCTGATGTGATCAGTCATAACATGGAGACAGTCAAGGGTCTCTACCCCCTTATCCGCGGAAAAGGCGATTACCTGTTCTCCCTCAGCCTCCTGAAACAGATCAAACAGGCCGGGCCTGAAAGACCGGTTAAATCCGGGTTCATGGTCGGTCTGGGCGAGACAAAAGAAGAAATCACGGAATTACTGCAAGACCTGCATACCAGCCGCGTGGATATCATCACCATAGGACAGTATTTTCAGCCTTCCCGTAAAAATCATCCTGTCCAAAAATATTACACGGACGGGGAATTCAGGGAACTGGAGGAGAGAGCCTTACGAACGGGATTTTCTCATGTTTCCTCGGGAAGATTCGTGAGAAGTTCATATTATGCCGAAGAGACCTTTATCAGGGCGTGATATTTATTCTTCCATCAGATGGATAAACGAAGTATCGAACTGTTCCGGTTTTTTAATAAAATGAACGCCGAAACGGAATAAATTCTTCTCTTTCTGTTCTCTGCGGACGATCCGGCAGGCGAGCTGCATCGGTTCCTCCCATTCCGGATAATGCATCTGGCAGGAAAAATCATGCTTCTCGATATCCTTGGGTGAAAAAAAGGACATTCCGGATCTCGAGATATCATTGATATGCATGAATGTGTTCAGCTGCTTCAGGGTCTTATCCTGTATCTCCATCTTCAGCCGGGGCAGATGTTCCAGCCGGACGGCTTTTCTTCTCTCCACGACCACCCTGTTCCTTCCTTTTTTCTTGGCCTGATACAGGGCATTATCCGCGGCGCTCACCAGCTCGCTGATGGTCTTCCCGTTATAAGGGAAGGAAGCCACGCCCGCGCTGAATTTCAACTGCATGCATTTCTCTCTTTTCAGATGCTCCGGCATCATATCCTTATTGGCCAGGTTCTTTCTGATCCGGCTCAGGACAGAGGAAGCCTGCCGGTGATCACAGTCAGGAAGGATCAGGAGGAATTCATCCCCGCCGTAACGGCCGAGCATATCCATGGTGCGGATGCTCTTGCGCAGAACACCGGAGAACCATTTCAGGTACTCATTGCCTATCATATGACCGCAGTTATCGTTGACGGCCTTAAAATAATCCAGGTCCATCATGACGATATTCATTTCCTTTTTGTTCCGTTTGCTCTGTTCGAGTATTTTTTCCAGATACTCCATGATGAAACGGTAGTTGCTGCAGCCGGTTAGTTCATCATTATACGCGATCAGGTTCAGCTGGTCCTTGAGCTTCTTCTCCTTTCCCGATAAATAACCGATGATAAGGCCGCCGGAGAAGTATGCCAGGACACGGACCAGGGCTCCTTCGACCACAAGGTCCCTGTACTGATACAAATGGAAGACATTGATCTCAACAAAAAAAATGGTGATGGAAACAAAGGCCATGATCAGACCGCCCCTGAGACCGAACCAGAACGCGGCCAGATTGATCAAAAGCATGTACAGATAACGGAGAGAGATATTAAAGGCCTGTAAATTGACCCGGATAAAGACCAGGGCAAGGCTTGAAAAAGCCAGAAAAAAAAATTTTCCCCGGGACGAATGGAAAGACTGGTATATGATTTTCAGATTCTCGCTGACGGGATGAAGCGTATGATTTTTATCCATCTTCAGTAACATGGCTTAACCTGCTTTTAAGGAAACAATTTCCTGATTTCGCGAAACAAAATAACAAACGTTATTCAACATCACCAAAAATAATAAAGACCCGCCTTTAACCAGGAAAATCCCCAATGTGTTCATAATAAAACAAATAAGATAATTCTTTTAATTCAGGCGTCAAGCAGTTTTTCGCAAAATGGGGACGGTGCTTGACATTTTGACATTTTATCGGGAATATTAAAATTAATAACTGAAGCAGATTCTATTATTCATTATTCGTATTAAAATGTCAAAATGTCAAGCACCGTCCCCAGGGATGGAGAAGATCAGGTCCCGGACCAGTTTCATATCCTCTTTCAGCCGGGCCCACGTATAGTTTGTTTTAAACAGATGCTTCTTGAAATCCGAGAATCCCTTTACGATTTCATAGATGTATCCTTCTGCCGGAAGCTGCTCCAGAACAGGAAGTTCGGGATAAGGCAGTACAGCTTCGCAGAACCGGATGGTATCCTCCCGGACATCGGACAGTTTGAAATTCTTCTTCTGGATATCATTCTCCTGCTGAAGATATATTTTCATGCTCTCGACCATCTCATGCCGGTCAAGGCTACAGCAGGATAAACGGGAAATATCAAACACATGCTTCAGCCTCTGTGCTTCCTTCCCTTTTCCCAGGGGAATGCCAAGCGTAGAAGGACCGATGGTAAGGAGCTTATCGCTGATCAGTACAGAAGGCGTGTTGATCTCCACTTCCTGGTCGGAACTGTACAGATCGCCGATCCTTATCTTTTGACGCAAACCGGGCTGCGGGGTGTCTTTCAGCACGGCGTCGAACATGATAAAGGAGTCTTCGGGTTTCTGGTAGAACGAACGGAAAAAAAGGTTGAAGCTGATCATGGGAAGCCACGGTTTGGTCTTATGCCGGCGGATCTCCAGCCTGCTGAACACACTGCATCGTTTCTGCACCTGTTCCATGATGGAGATCAGGTTCTCCTTGGTCTCCGTGGTATCAATGTCAATATCGATGGAAAACCTCTGGGGATCGTCCAGGATCAGCCAGAGCGAGTTCCCTCCCTTGAACCGGAAACGGACCGGGAAAGAAGCCACCTGGCTCAAGAGCTCGAACCCGTGGACCACCAGCTCGCAAAGGTACGCCGGGGCCAGCCCCTTGTGCCGCTCAAAATGATCCTTTAAAAAGAATTCTTCTTTGCCGAATAACATGATCCCATCCTTGAGCTTTCCGTTCTCTGCAGCCGGGGAACGGGTCGTTAGATCGCAGGCTGTGTCTTTTTAATAAATTTGATCAGGCCGTGATTCCTGGTCCCTATGAAAACGATATTCTCATCCTGGGTGATGCAGTTGACCTCCGCATCCTTCACAAAAAAATCCTGGAGGATATCATAAGTGCCGGCTGTGGCCAGATTCAGCAGAAGGACACCTGAAGTCCTGCCGGCATACAGGTTATCACCGTCCTTGAACAAACATGTTAATGTATAATTACTGGACGCTGACGCGGAAACAAGCTTCACCACAAAACCCGTATCCCGGTCATAGGAATAAAGGTCCTTATACCCGAAATATATGTTCTTCCCCTCCACCAGAAATGAGCTTATGGCCTCTTCCTGAAAGGAGATCAGATTGGTCCTTCTTCCGGTCTCCGGATCGAACCGCAGCAGGTTCTTCCCGTCAGTAAGGTAGAGATCCCCGGCATCCCCCTGCATTTGAAGAAGAGACAGGTTGGTGAATGATCGTATAGAGGAGAATGTCTGCTGGTCAGCGTTCAACCGGAAGACCTCCCCTTTATATAAGCCGAAAAAAAGGGTCTCCCTGTCAGGGATAAGTTCATCCGCGATGGAATCCTGTTTCCAGACAAGGCTCATCTGATCATTTAAAAAACGGTATATCCCGCTTTTTTCCAGGACCCAGAACTGGTTCTCATAAAATAAGCCGGAACTAAAGTTCATACCCGGAAAGGGATGATTAACCATCTTCCCGTTATTTTTATTGATCCTGATCAGGCCTGTATCAGCCAGGCAGTAGATCTCATCCCCCTTCAGCAGGATATCTTTGATGTTATTGGAGATCAGTCCCTCGTTCTTGCTCAGAACTTCGATATCATTGTTCTCGATAGCCGTCTTCTTGAGAGGTACGCCCCTCTGCTTCCGTATCTTCCCGTTCCTGGAACAGCTCAGACACAGGATCAGGATAATGAAAAAAATCCTCTGTTTCATTCTTTTCCTGTCAAAAATCTTTTTTTAAAATTGCGCCGGTAGACGCTGATGTGACAAGTCTGGAATAACGGTAATCATACCCTTCCTTGATCTTCGGTTCCAGGGGTTTGAACTGAGCCGCTCTCTTCTTCCTCTCCTCTTCCGTGATCTTCAGGCTGATCTTTTTTCCGGGAATATCAATCTCAATGATATCCCCTTCCCGGACCAGGCCGATAGGCCCGGATTCGGCAGCTTCAGGCGAAATATGTCCGATAGCCGCACCACGGGTACCGCCGGAAAAGCGTCCGTCCGTGATCAGGGCCACATCCTTATCCAGGCCCATGCCGGCAACAGCAGAAGTAGGCGAGAGCATCTCTCTCATGCCCGGGCCGCCCTTGGGACCCTCGTACCTGATCACGATCACGTCGCCTTTCTTGATCTTATCAGAGAGAATGGCCTGCATCCCGTCCTCTTCAGATTCGAACACACGGGCCGGGCCGGAATGTTTCAGCATGGCCGGATCAACGGCCGACTGTTTTACCACAGCTCCGTCAGGGGCCAGGTCTCCGAACAGGATAGCCAGGCCTCCCTCTTTATGATACGGTTTATCGAGCGGCCGGATAACCTCATGGTTCAGTACCGGCCTCTCCTTGATGATATCGCCGATCGTTCTTTCTGCCGCGGTCTTGATGCGGGTATTGATCAAACCGGCTTTGGAAAGCTCGTTCATGACAGCTGTGATGCCGCCTGCCTCATCCAGGTCTTGCAGATGATGAGGACCTGCCGGCGACATACTGCACAGATGCGGCGTCTTTCCGCTGTATTCGTTGAACAGGTTTAAATTCAGTTTAATGCCTGCTTCGCTGGCAATGGCCGGGAGATGAAGGACCGTATTGGTGGAAGCACCCAGCGCATTATCCACAACAATGGCGTTCTTAAAAGCTTCCAGGGTCATGATATCCCTCGGCTTCACGTCATGCCGGACCAGGTCCACGATCTTCCTTCCGCTCTCTTTAGCCAGCCTTTTCCTGGCGGCAAAGGCGCCCGGTATGGTCCCGTTGCCGGGAAGGGCCAGGCCCAGAGCTTCGCTCAGACAGTTCATGGAATTAGCCGTGAACATGCCGGCACAGGAACCGCAGCCCGGGCAGGCATTATCTTCCAGCTGCAATAATTCCTCTTCCGTCAGTTTCTTCCTTGTATATTCGCCGACACCCTCAAAGACCGTAATCAGGTCCACATCCTTCTTTTTAAAACGCCCGGCAAGCATGGGGCCGCCGGCCACATAGATCGCGGGAATGTTCAGGCGCAGGGCAGCCATCAGCATACCGGGTACGATCTTATCGCAATCCGCGATCAGGACAAGACCGTCGAACGGGTAAGCCGTTCCCATGACCTCGACGGAATCAGCGATCAGTTCCCTGCTGGACAGGGAGTATTTCATTCCCTTATGGCCCATGGCGATCCCGTCGCATACGCCTATCGTGTTGAACTCCATGGGAGTCCCGCCGGCCATCCGCACTCCGGCTTTCACGGATTCAGCCAGTTCGCGCAGATGAATATGGCCGGGGATGAGTTCATTCCAGGAATTGGCGATGCCGATGATGGGCTGTTCCAGTTCCTCATTTATATATCCCATAGCCTTGAATAATGATCTGTGACCTGCCCGTTCCAGTCCTTTTTTCATCTGATCACTTCGCATATTCTTTCTCCTTATGTGATTTTACGCTATAATTTACCCTGTTTTATTACAAAGTCAATGAAATTTTCCATGCATATCAGCTGCGAGGACACCCGTTAAGGCAGTAAAGGCTTAAAAGGCTATAAAGGTCTTATAGGTTCTTGCCTAATGTAATTATATTTACCTTTAAAGCCTTTATAACCTTTATTACCTTCTCTTTGTGGCTTGGTGGCAGGATTAAAAAGCCGGTAGTAAAAAATTTCTATTTTAGTATTAAAAAAATTCCATCCTTCGATAATAAGAACATGGAAATGAAAGAGATTGTAAGGCTTAATATCCTGAAGAACAGGCTCCAGAACAGGGAAAAACTGTCTGACAATGAGCATAAGGAATTTGAAAGTCTCATGGTCCTGTACCTGAAACATTCCATCCAGGAGCAATGGGAGCTGATCTAAGGCCTGATGCACCGTTCCTTGTTCTTTGGATCCTTTCTCCCGCTCCTGATCCGGTCCGGACCGTTCCTTTTCCCCTGTCATTTGAAACACTAATTCCAAATCAAAGAATTTTCTACATGACCGATATAAGATACAGGAGCGTATCATGATAACACAATGCCCCAAATGCAAAAAGATCGTGCTTAACGGCCGGTTCATCAGGATCGGTACGCGTCTTGTACC
>JAQTRT010000111.1 GCA_028711675.1 bacterium
GATCTATACCAGCGTGAAAAAAGAGATCAAGAACAGGAAGATCCTTGGTGTCGGGATCGGCGTGCCCGGCGTTGTTAATACGGACAGTAACAGGATCGAACTGAGCAACTTGCTGAAAATAAGCGATTATCCCCTTGGTGAACTGCTGGAGAAAAGGTTAAAGATACCTGTCCATATCGAAAACAACGCCAATCTGGCGGCGTACGGCGAATACACCCTGAATTACGCCAGCAGAACCCACAACTTGTTCTATCTTTTGTTCCATCTTGATGAATCGAACAATCTTAAAAATACAGGGATCGGGAGCGGGATCATCATCAACGGGGAGATCTATCACGGCGATTATTATGCCGCGGGCGAAATGGGGGATATCTTTAACAACATCCTGATGAGCCTCTCCTCCGAAAAGGAGTCGCTTTTCCTGTCACAGTCCCTTCTGCAGCTCCTGAAACAATCCGGATCTTCGGAGCATTCCCAACTGCTGCTGACCCTGGGATTCAAGATCGGTGAACTCATCAGCCAGGTGATCAACATCATCAATCCTTCCACAGTAGTGATCGGTGACGACCAGTTCATCGGGCAGACTGAATTCTACAAGTCCATCAAGGAAGGTATCCGGGATAATCTTGTCTCCTTTATCAGGGACAAGATCCAGATCATGGCTTCGGGATTCGGCGAATACAATGTGGCTATCGGCGCGGCCTGTATCAGCAGCAAGAACATCCTTTCGTACGAGTATTTCCATGATTGGATGAAATTAAAGAAATGAACAACCAGGGGCCCCGGGCTTATCTGGAAATAAAAAGGAGGTAAGATCATGAAATTAAAAAGCTTATTGGTTTTTCTGACCGCGATCATCCTGTGCGTGCTTTGCATGCAGTGCGCAAAAAAAGAGAAGGGGGACCGGCAGGTGCTCCGTTATTCCGCGCCGGGATTCGTTCTTTATAATACCATCCGCGAGAACGCGGGCAAGGAGTTCGAAAAGAAACACCCGGGCGTGAAAACGATTTACGAACCCATCTCAGGCCAGGGTTTTTTCGAAAAACTGCTGACCCAGCTCGCCAGCGGGACTGAACCCGACATCTTTTTCATGAGGGATTTTGAACTCCCCAATTTCGTGCAGAAAGGTTCGATCATGGAGCTGAATGGTTTCATCGAGAATGACCCTGGTTTCGATCTGAAAGATTATCACAAGATCCTGATCGATTCTTATACCGTGAACAATAAGATCTACGGGCTGCCCGGCAGTTTCACCAGCGGTGTCATCTTTTATAACAAGGATATTCTGGCCAGGGCCGGTATGAAACCCATGAACGACCTTTCCTGGGATAAACTCCTGAAGGCCGGCCAGCAGCTCACTATCAGGAGTGAGATGAAAACGGTCAAACAGTTCGGGATTGTCCTGGAATATTACGACTGGATCACTTTTATTCTGCAGAACGAAGGTTCTTTCTTCTCGCCCGATAAGAAAAAATGCATACTGAATTCACCCCAGGCAGCTGAAGCCGTCGATTTTCTGAAAAGTCTCATCAAAACCCATCATATCACACCCAGCATGGTGGACCTGGAGCAGGCTGAGGCTTATTCTCTGTTCATGCTGAACCGGGCCGCCTTGTTCACGGGAGGCCGGTGGTATACCACAATTTTTAAGGAGATCAAGAATTTTCAGTGGGGGATCATGCCTTTCTTTTATAATAAAAAAAAGAGTGTCAGGCTCGATTCCCATTCCTGGGTCATTTCCCAGAAAGCCAAGGACCCCAAACTGGCCTGGGAATTCCTGAAATTTCTTACCTCAAGGGATTCCAACTGGAAGATGGTCGAAGTGGGTGATTCGGTCCCCATACACAGGTCCAACCTCAGGAAATTCATTAAGATGAATCCTGAGAACAAGGTGTTCGTCGATTCCCTGGATTACGCTTATACCGTGGACAAGATCATGACGCCTTATGTGACCTGGCGGGAGATGCAGACCATTTTACGCGAAGAGTTCGACAAGTTTATCCTGGACCAGCAGAACTCGGTCAATACTTTAATGGCCATTGACAGCCGGATCAATGAAAAGATCAAAGCTAACATGAAATAAAACAACGGAACAGCAGGCAGGAGAAGAGGATTTGGAGAGAGGAAGGGTATAAGACCATTATGCTGATGATAAGGAGAAAAGGATGAAGAAGTACGGCGAGTTTTCCAAAGATTCATGGGAGTACCATATCCACCGGCCGGATACCCCCAAGCCGTGGTTCAATTATCTTTTTAATGATAAGTTCCATTCCGTCATTTCCCAGACCGGCGGCGGGTTCAATTACGCTATTGATCCCAAGGTGAACAGGATACTGAGGTATGATAATGTGGACACTGACCTCTCAGGCCGTTACCTCTTCATCAAGGAAGAGGACGAGATATGGTCCGCCAACTGGCAGCCCCTGAAAAAGGCTCAGGATAAATGGCTCACCGTGTTCGGGCCGGGATACACTTTCATCCGCAGCGAATACCGAAGGATCTCTGTGGAAATGCGCTTTTTTGTCCCTTTAAACGAGACCATGGAGATCTGGAGCATCACTGTGAAGAACAATTCGGACCGGAAGAGGAAGGTCCATCTGTATCCGTTTATCGATGTCATCAGCGGTGATGTGGACATGGAAGCGCGTTACCGGAACATCATGAAGCTTTACAACGTGGCTTATTTCGACCGCGGCATCAATACCCTCATGCTCTATAAAATGGCCTCTTCAGCCAGGGAGTTCCAGAACTATTCATATTTCATGTCCTCTTTGAAACCTGTTTCGTATGAGACGGAGAAACTGAATTTTTTCGGCCAGTACCATACAGTGGAAAACCCCGAAGGATTGAAACGGCCGTATCTTTCCAGTTCGGATAACCGCGGTGAGGATATGATCGGAGCTTTCCAGTATACGCTGGACCTGGCCCCGCGGCAGGAGAAGAAGATCGATCTCATCATCGGCTTTTCCGAGAAGAAAGGGACGGTCAGCAATGTATATAAACGGTTCATTCAGGATAAGAAGAGGATCGAACGGGAATTCCAGACCACGCGGTCATACTGGAAGAAGACTCTGGAAAAGCTCTGGATCGAAACCGGAGATGTGGAACTGGACAGGATGATCAATATCTGGGGTAAGTACCAGCTGCTGGCCATCACGCGATGGCGCGGCTCTTCCGCTTACCACGGGACGGAAGGCGGATTGGGTTACCGTGATCTGGCACAGGATGTGGAAGGCATCGCGGGCCTGGACCGGGTCCTGGCCAGGGAAAAGATCATGGACCTGCTTCATTATCAGTACAGCAACGGCAACGCTGTTTCCGGTTTTTCCAAACTGGAAGGAGCGTGGGATACCCATGCTGCAGCAAAGATGGTATCCGGTAAATCCGACGTGGCTGTCTGGCTGCCCAATGCCGTGGCAAAATACATAAAAGAGACGGGTGATACGGCCTTCCTGAGAAAAAAAGTGCCATATCTGGATAAAGGTGAGGATACGGTCTATCGCCATGTCATAAAGGCTGTGGAATATGTCGCTGGTTCCGTGGGACGGCACGGCCTGCCTTTGATCAAGATCGCGGACTGGAATGATGCTTATGACAAGATCGGGCGGAAACTGAAAGGCGAGTCAGTCTGGCTCGGAGAAGCTGTGTGCTGGGCGGCCCTTATCGTGAAGGAGCTTGCGGAATACCTGAAAGACCTGACCGTGGCCCGGAGAATGGAGAAGATCTATCAGCATATGAAGGGACAGGTGAACCGGCACGGCTGGACCGGTCACCATTATTTTGCGGCTTATAACGACCAAGGCCGGAAGATCGGCGATTCTCATATACCTTTGAACAGCCAGACCTGGGCTATTCTGGGCAGGGTGGCGGATAAAAAAAGGATGGCTTCCGTAGTCAAGGCCATTGATTATCTCGACACGCCGTACGGGAATGCCCTGTTCAAACCGCCTTATCACCGGTATGAACCTGATATCGGCCGTGTTACGGCATTTGCCGAAGGCACCAAGGAGAATGCAGCCTGTTTTTCCCATGCTATCGCGTTTAAAGTGGTGGCTGACTGCATGATCAACCGGAACAACAAGGCCTATCAGACCATAAAAAAGCTGATCCCCACCAGCGAAGCCAAACAGAACATCGAGAAGTACAAGGTAGAACCTTTTGTCTGGGCTGAATACGTAATCGGTCCGGGAAATAAATATTTCGGCCAGGGCGCTTTTACCTGGAACACCGGAACAGCGGTCTGGACCTATATCGGCGTGACCGACTGGATCCTGGGCATCAAACCGCATTATAACGGCTTGAAGATCGATCCCAGGCTGCCTGACAGTATCAGGAAAGTAAAGATCAAACGGATATTCAGGGGTTGTGTCTATCATATTACCATTCAGAAGAGTCTGTTCGACAGCATCCGGGTCGATGAAAAAGCTGTTGAAGGGAATATCATACCTGCTTTCAAGGACGGGAAAGAGCACCAGGTCAGGGTGTTCGTGAAGAAGTGAATTTAAAGGGAACGGGATCAGCCGGAACAGGGAGAAAGAGAGACAGATGAAAGAAGGAATAAGGATAAAATTTATTTTACTCTTTATGTTTATGTTCTTGTTATCGGTCCCTTCCTTTCCTTTCACGTCTCTGGACCATAAAGGGATGGAAGTGACCTGTAATGTCCTCATTTCAGGAGGTCTGCCTGTATTAAATCAGAACCTGGTCGAGATCCTGGATTATGATCCCAGGATCATTTTTACTCCTGATACCAAGATACTGGTTCGCGTTTATCTGGCCACGGATTATTACGGCCGCCTGGCTTTCCAGGGCATCAACGACGAAAAACTTTATTCCCTGAGCGAGATATCGAATTACGTCCTGTACGGCGGGTATAAGGTGGAACAGGGTAAGGTAAAACGGGACTCCCGGCTGCTGATCCATTTTTCTGACGGTGCAACTACCGTGACATCATTTACCTGTGATAAAAGCATCGATATCGATGAGGTAGTCCGGAAGGATGAGGCCGCTGAACGGATCATTGTCTCGGATCATGATATGAAAACAAGGGCTTGCATCCCTGCCGGGGCTTTAAAGAATAACACACGGATGAGTATTATGCGTTCCGACCAGTTCGAGGATGCTCTTGCTTATGACTTTCAGGCCTTGAACAGTTCGGACAGCAAACCTGTGCAGAAGTTCCTGCAGAGCGTCAAGATACAGATCCATTATGATGTGTTCGGGGATAATACGATCGAGAAGATGAACGTCAGGAACGATGAGTCCGTCCGGCAGAAGCTCATCCTCAGTTATTATGACGGTGTCCAGTGGATCCCTGTGGGCGGTGAAGTGGACACCGGCAGCCAGACCATAACAGCCTGGGTGGACCATTTTTCTCTTTATGCTATTACTTTTGATGACGGCAAGGATTTTAGAATGGGGCCGAATCCTTTTTCTCCCAACAATGACGGTATCAATGATGAAGTGGTCTTTAATGTCCGGAACAGGCTGAACCAGGTCCTGACCGTAAAGATCTACAGCATCGTGGGCAGGCTGATCAAGGAATTGAACGTTACAACATCGCCCCAGCCTCAGTTCCTGGAGGCCCGCTGGGACGGGACGGACATCAGGAACAAGAGAGTGGAGGACGGCATTTATATTTACCAGATCAAACTGGGATCCAGGCATTTTAACGGTTCGGTGATATTAGCCAAATAAGTGAAGGTGCAGATCAAATGAAGGCGGTTCAGTGTATCATTCTTTTTTACCTGTTTTTTCTTCTGCTTGTTACGAACGGTCCGGTGAAGGGAGCTTATGAGGATACGGGAATGGGCGCCCGGTCCATGGGTCTGGCCCAGGCGTACACCGGGCTGGCTGATGACGTGAATGCCGTTTATTATAATCCTGCGGGACTGGGACAGCTGGCGAAGAATGAACTTTCCCTTGATTTCAGCAAACTGTACTGGGACCTGGAAAACGATAACCTGTACAATGCCTCGCTGGGCCTCTCTATCCACAGTATGGATTGGGGTACTTTCAGCCTCGCCTGGAAAATGTTCTATTCGGAACTATACCAGGAGAACCAGGTCTTCTTTTCCTACGGCCAGGATTATCTTTCCGGGCTGTTGAAATTGAAAGAAGCCCGTCTGTATTCCGGCGTGACCGTTAAGCTCCTACAGAAGAGCTACAAGTACAACGGCTATGTCGAGATGGACCCGGTCTTTGACAGCGGGACTTCCAAGCTGGGTGTTACGGGTGACGCAGGGCTGCTTTACTCCATGAACAACGGCCTGAGTCTGGGAGTCAGCTGCGCTAATTTCACGGGACCGGATATGGGACTGATGGAAAAGAGCGTCGTGCCCATCGTGTTCCGTACGGGATTGGCTTTTCTGGTGGACCGTCTTCTGTATGAAGAGAACAAGGATAAATGGTTCAATCATTTCAGCGTCCTGGCTGATTATATCTACAGGAATGAAGAGCAGCAGGTATGCGGCGGCTGTGAATTTTCGCTCTTCCGCATTCTGTCGCTCCGCTGCGGTTACGGGTACGGGACAGACAAATTATCCCGTTTGGCTTCCGGCATCGGTTTCTGCAAGACCTACCGGTATCCGTCAGAAATAAGAAAAGCCGGCGCTGATTCCGAATCCTACAGTATCGTGGAAGTCGAGAAATCGCTTGACATTATCATCAATTACGCTTTTACGTTCTCTTTTAACGGTGTCCAGCAGGATACGGCTGGAAATCATTACCTTGAACTGGGAGTCAAGTTCTGATGAAAAGAGTCTTTTGCATAATAATTTTTTTACTTATCATTTTGCCGGGTTTCAGCGGTCTGTTTGCGGAAAGGGCTATGTACCTCTGGGGCATGGCCTATCAGCTGACACGGTATGAATCAGAGAGGAGCGAGTTCTACAGTTTTATCCGCGCACCGAAAGGCAGGTCAGAGAATGAGATTGGGAAACTGTATTTTAACGGTTATGAAGCCCTTAATGGCGAACAAGCCGCTTTAAGGCTCTTCCTGGCTGATATGCATTCGCGCGGTCTGAAAATATACTGCCTGGGCGGAGATCCGCTCTGGGCATCTCCTTTACTCCGCGTGAACGGTGAAGCATTCTGCCGGAACGTGCTTGATTTCAATGAGGCCGGCAGTGAGGAAGAAAGATTTGACGGCGTCATCTTTGACGTGGAACCGTACGGCCTCGGCGACTGGCAGACCAATAACAGGAGTATATGGACCAACTACCTGCTGCTCCTGAAGAACTGCAAGGCCATGGTGGAAACTTATAACATTTCGAACAGCTCATCCCTGGAATTCGGGGACAGCATCCCGGTCTGGTATGATGAGGATTCGTCCACTAACACCAATCCCCGGAAGGTACAGACCAATACCCATTTCGTCGTGCTTATGGATTATACGGATAATTCCAACCAGATGATCTGGCGGGCCACGAATGAATGCCGGAACGGTGTGAGCCTGGGAAGAAAAGTATCCGTGGCCGCTGAGACCTACAGTATCGTGGCAGGCTCCGAGACCTTCTGGCAGGAAGGGAATTCCTATATGGAGCAGGTCTTTAAAGCGGTCTCGAACTCATCCACAGGCCTGGGCCGGTTCAGCAGTTTCAAGGGATTTACCGTGCATTTTTATGAGGATGTCAGCTCTGAGAACGCATACAGGAACCTGGATCCTTTATCCCCTAACAGCCATATCAACGCACCTGTGGCCTTCCTGACAAGCCCGAACGGCAGGGAGGGTCTCAGCTACAGTTCGAATATAGTGATCACGTGGAATACCGTTGATCCTGACGCGGATACGCTCTCTATCCATCTTCTTTATTCCTCCAACAACGGAACGAACTGGAACGATCTTCCCGGCGTGGATAAAGAAGGGAATTCCCGGGACGTGAATGACGGCCGTTATGTCTGGGACCTGGCTGCCGCGGCTGAAGGGGAACGCTACCGCATCAAGATAAAGGTATGGGACAGCACTTTTACCAATTTTGACGTATCGGATTATAAACTGAGAATAACCAAAACAGCCGTGCAGAACACGAATCACTGGTCAGGCACGAACAGCCTGGGAAATGCCGGCTGCAAGCCCCAGATCATTTTTGACGACCAGGACCCTTCGATCCTGCATTCTGTTTTTTATGATGCCTGGGCTCCCATCGGCCTGTATTATAAAAAAAGCACGGACATGGGCGTGAGCTGGGATTCTTTGATCACCATTTCCGATTCCACGGGTCCGCCCAAGAAACCATCCATGGCCGTCAGGAATAATAAAGTGGCCGTCGTGTATCTGAAGGGCGCTGATTATGCTGAACCGCTCTACATCCGCATCAGCACCAACGGAGGGGGCAGTTTCGCGTCCGAATACAGGATCGATAACAGCTCGGGTAATGAAAAGAACTTTCCCGACATCGCCATCGACAGCGCGGGTAACCTTCATGTCGTGTGGATGGAGAATACAGGGAGCCGCGTAATCAAATACAGGATGCAGACCAATCACCGTAATTGGGGCAGTATCCGGGACCTTGATACGTATGCCTATATTTTTAAACATCCAGCCATCTGCGTGGATCAGGCCGACAATCTTCATGTGGTTTATGACAGGAGGAATTGGTTTGGCAATAAAGGCATCCGGTACTGCAAGAAGACCAATGGCATATGGACATCTTCTTCGGATATCTGGACAGCATCGCAGAAGAATGATTCCGAAAATATCATGGCCCCTGATATAACTGAGAACGGTAATATCGTTCATGTGGTCTGGCAGACATCAGGGACCAATCCTTTAAAAGCTAATACCAATTCACATATCCTGTATCTCCGGAAGACTAATACTCCCTCGGGTACCTGGTCTTCCAGTGTGACTATCGGAACAGGATATGTTCCGTGTGTGGCCGGTTACGGGAATGATCTTCATATTGTCTGGTATGATGCCAGGAACGAAGCGTATGGTCAGATCAAATACAGGTATAGCAGGAATAACGGTGCGTCTTTCAGCAATAGTGATCTGATCATCGATAATTCCGATGTTCCTTACTGGGCAGGTCTCGGTGAAACCTATGAACTGGTCAACCCTTATGTCAGTATACCCTATGTGGCTGTCTCAAAGGAGAAAGATACTGTCATAACCTGGAGGGAGTACAGCAGCGCGGCAATTAAATACGTGTTTAAATTCAACACGATCAAGCTCGAGGTCCCCAGGAACCTTTCCCTGAACCTTGTTACGGGGGACCGTACGGCCCTGAAATTAAAATGGGAACCTCCTTCCACTTATTATCCCAATAAATACCGTGTGTACCGGGCTACCAATTTCAGCGCAGATTATGACCTCATCACCGGCAGCGTGTACGGACTGGAATACCTGGATACAGGCCTGCTGACGAACCGGCAGTATAAATACAAGGTCCAGGCTGTTCT
>JAQTRT010000112.1 GCA_028711675.1 bacterium
GATACCGATACCTTTTTATTACCAACAATCAACCTACAGGTTAATGGAGTGAGAATATGAAATTAAAAAATGTGTGTTTATTAACATCATTATTTTTCTTTACCTCCTGCGGATATTATCATCGTTCAATTATAGTATTTAAAGATTATGATCAGGTTCTGCAGTCAGCAAATTCAATGGTTCAAAAAATGGATTTTAAATCCACAGGCAAACTGAAAGACAAGAATAATAGTGAAATCAATATTTCTAAATTCATGGAAGGTTACGGGACGATTTATATAGGGCGGAAGGGGGGAACCGACCCGACATCAGTTACAATTAAATTTACAACCGGAAATTATGATGATGCGACATGGATATTTGAACAAGCCCTGATAGAAGAAATTTACTCAAAAGAAAATCCTCAATTCCAGTTAAAAAGTAATTTAAAGCGTAAAAGTTTATTAACTTACAGCTTATTAAACACCGTATCTCCATTTGCATCATTACCCTATATATTTTATAATAACCCCTATTATGGCGCATTTAACAAATATTTTCTTACAATTGGATACGGCGCATTGGATACTTTCTTTCTTTATAATGCCGTAAATCCAAACCTTGAATCATCAAACCGAAAAGTTTCACTGATAATATTTATCTCCTGCAGAATATATTTATATGTTGTAGGGATGGGTGATATTCCGTATTATAACCATTTGGTCGATTCCGGGTATTATATTAATAATAAAAAGCTTATTGAAGAAAGTATTAACATTCCAGTATTTTTTAAACGTTTATAAGAATCAGATCGTGAGGGTGTCGGTTCTTGACATTTAACAGGTCAGGAGAATATGGGGACGGTTCTGATTTATAGGACAACAGGTATTATGTTTCAGGCGATCTTATCTCTGATTTCCTGAAATGAAAATTCTGATAAGCCGTTGGAGTCCTTGGCGTGTTCTATTGTCATATTGACCAAATTTCCTTTTTCATCAATATCAATATAAATATTCTCGCTTAATTTCTTTGTTTCATGAACCTTATTATTAGTGAATTCTATATGAGCTGTATCGGTATCCGGGAAATATTTTATTCTCATGACCGATCCTCCTCTTTGAAATTTCTATCAAAAAACGCATTATGCACGGTTTCTCCATCCTCTAAAAGGATTACCCGCAGATACTTATATATTTCTTTTATCTTTGCCCATCTCCGGATCCTGCCGTCAGACTGGATCTCTTCCCTGATTAGATTCTTTATAACATGATGCATCCATTCATCTTTAATATTTCTTCGGTCCGGCCTCATCCTTGTGAACTTAAAATACTGGGATGATTTTATGAAAAAATAAACATATATATAAATTAAAAAATCAACTGAATAAATTAATAGAGTAATTGTATCGGTATCTGACATATGACTCAAAGGAGATAAAATTTATTATTCAGTGTTACGATGTCAGGAACCGGCGCTGTTTTTAATAAAGTTCCATTCAAGCAATATATCTTTTTACATATCTTTCAAGCAGATTACGTATCATGCGTTGATATTTAGTGTTATTCTTCTGAGCCTGTTTTTTAAAAAATTCAATACTGCGTTTATTCAGAAGGATCGTGATCTTTTGAGTTTTTTCATCTTGAACCAGCTCATCCGGAGAGGGCAAAAAGTCATCGATTATCTTTAATCTGCCGATCGGCTTATCATGATCCTTATTTTTTTTCATATAATATCCTCCCTTTTCTCCAATAACCCGCTCCGATTATCCTGATTAATTTATTTCTGTATGTAAACCGTACAGTAATAATATGGCTATCGACTTTTCCAATGCAGAAATACCTTTCTTCTTTTTCAGAATGTTTTTCATCAATGGCTATAATACGTTTACTATCTGAAAAAGCTTTACTTGCTGTATAAAAATCAAGCTTATGCTTTTGTATATTATCCCGCTCTTTTTCAGTATTCCAGACAAATAAACCATATCTTTTCTCTTTATCCATAAAGTTTCCGGATAATATGTATATTTATACTTATTATTATACATATTATTTTAAAAGTCAACTTTTTTTAAATATAAAAAAGATGTCGGTTCTTGACATTTGACATGAAAGTTATAAAAATCAGAACCGTCCCCATTTTTTCAGGGTAAAACAAAAAAGGCTTGACATGATAAAATAAAGTGTTACTTTACTTTATCATGTATAAAAGATTACTCGATCTGGGGCTGTGGAGAAAGGCAAGCTGTTTTCTATGGGGTGCCAGGAAAACCGGCAAGACCACTTTGCTAAAAAGCCTGTTCCCCAAAGCCAGGTATTATGACCTTCTCCTTTCCGATGAATATAGCCGTTTTATAAAAAGACCTTCCCTTTTACGGGAAGAATGCGAAGCTGAAGGATTGACTGGCGAGACTCAAAAAGAACCGGTTATCATTGATGAGGTCCAGAAAATACCGACTTTGCTCAATGAGATCCACTGGCTTATTGAAAATAAAAGGCTCCGTTTCATACTTTGCGGTTCCAGTGCGCGCAAGCTAAAACGGGGACATGCCAATCTGCTGGGAGGCAGAGCCATCAGGTATGAACTCTATCCTCTGGTCTATCCTGAGATAAGGAATTTCTCTCTTATTAAGGCCCTGAATAACGGCCTGATACCAGACCATTATTCAGGCTCCGTACCTGCCAGACTTTTACAGGCCTATGTCGGGGATTATTTAAAGGAGGAAATCGCTGCTGAATCCCTCGTCCGTAATGTCCCTGTCTTCAGCCGGTTTTTGGAGATTGCAGCACTATCCAATGGTGAAATGGTCAACTTTAATAATATAGCCAGGGAATGCGGGGTCAGCGCACCGTCGATCAAGGAGTATTTTCAGATCCTTGAAGATACGCTCACCGGCCGTTTTTTACCTGCTTACAGGAAAAAAATGAAACGGCGTCTTGTCCACGCGCCAAAATTTTATATGTTCGATATCGGCGCAGTAAGTTATCTGACCAAACGGGGCTTGGTTGAACCGGGCAGTGAACTGTTCGGCAAGGCATTCGAACATTTCATCTATTGTGAACTGGCGGCTCATAGCGCTTATTCGGGATTGTTCTACCCGGTCTCCTACTGGCGGACTGCTTCACAATTCGAGGTTGATTTTATCCTTGGTGAGCATGAAGTGGCGGTTGAGGTGAAGGCATCTGCTTTCATCAATGAGAACCATTTAAGGGGCATGAAGGCTTTTCAGGAAGAGTATCCGGCCAGACATTACCTGATCGTCAGCCTGGACCCGAAACCACGCCGGATAAAAAATATCGAGGTCCTGCCCTGGCCGGTTTTCTTAGAACGTTTGTGGTCCGGCAGGATCATAACTTAAGAAAGAATGGGGCCGGTGAAGGGGCCGGACGATCCTTCCGTCCGCTGACCCTCTGCCTGTTCCCGCTGCGCTTCATGCTTCAACGTCCGCGGCCTGCTATAGCGTCTTAAAAATAGAACGAAACTCCCATTGTGAGATGAAAGGTGTGGAATTTAACGTACACATCCCTGCCGTTGAAGGTCTTGAAAGGGTCGTATCCGAAATAATCGTTAATGAGATAGCCGTATCCGTCCAGCAGGGAATCAGGAGTATCGCTTTCGTTGCGGTAATAGGTGACGCCGTTCACGATGGCCTTGTTATTGTGGGTCAGGGAGAGCATATACGAGTACACGCATCCCAGGTTCAGGGCCAGGCGCGGGAAAATGAAATATTCCAGTTCAACGGTCCCTGTCACTCCCCAGGAAGTGGCCTCATTGATGATGTCAAGGTCCCTGTATTCGACCGCTCCTTCAACGAGGTGGGGCACATTGGCGCAGTGCTGGTTGTACTTGATCATGGAATAACTGGGACCGGCTCCCACGGACAAGCTGAAGGTCTTGGAAAAGGTGAACACATAGCTGGGGATAAGGGCGAAGGTAGTCACCTCTGGCATGAGGGTGTAATCCGGCTGCATCCCGATCCCCGCCTTCAGGTTGGTGTTGACATGGCTTTCGGTCCAGGGATGATAATTCGAAACCTCGTTCAGGTTCTTCATGTTCTTAGCGGAACCGAACCTGGCCTCTCTGCCGCTGGTATCCAGAGGGTCCAGCTCAAAGCCGTTGTAGACGATGGCGACCTTAAGATTTTTCAGGAACCTGTAGGTCAGCCGGCCGCTCAGCCCGGTAGTGGCTTTTTCGCCGCTGATATTATACCGGTAATCCGGCCAGTCCTTGACCGGTATAAGCTGTGAAAATGTGATGCCGATCCCGTTGGCCGTGATGAACTCATACGCATATTTCTCCGTGTCCCGGATCAGTTCGCTCCTTTCGATCTCGGTCTTGGCCGTTGCCAGTATCTTTGCCGTGGTAGCGTCGACCAGCTGGCAGGTAATAACGAAGTTCTCGGCCGATTCCGTGACCTCGCCCAGGATAAGGCAGTCCACGCCGGCCACGCCGGTGAATTTAGTCTGGCTCTTCTCGTCCAAAAGTCCGGTCATGGAGAGCTCGATCTCCTTTGTCACGGCCGCGAGGTTCTCCCTCTCCACCGGATAAAAAACAAGGCTGTTCTGGACCGCCACCCTGGCCACGGAGGAGACGGCCTCGCCGATGTAATTCCTCTTGGCGGCTCTACCCTTGTTCTGGAAGGTGATGACGGCCACGGCCGCCTTGGAGACCATGTTGGGATTGGCCTTTTTATACTGGACAGCCATGTCCGAGACCAGGGAATGCATCCTCCGGTCAAGGACAGAGGCCTCAACGGATGCGGAAAAAAACAAGAGCGATAGAATGGTCAGGGCGTTCTTCATATGATTCTCCTTTCGGTGTTAAAAGTGTGTTGATTTATATTTCCGGCCTGACGGGCAGAGGCAGCTCTTCCCGACCGCGATATACGCCAAATGCCCATGAGGGGCTATGCCATATATAATAATATTAAAAAGCTAGTCAACTTTTTTAGAAAAAGGTGTCGGTTCTTGACATTTGACATAGATGGGCATTAAAACCAGAACTATACTCATTTTTTATTTTCTATTGACAGCCGTTTTAATTCTGGTATTATTCTTTCATAGAACCGGGGCACGCTGTGCAAAAATTATCAACAATCAACCTACAGGTTAATGGAGTGAGAATATGAAATTAAAAAATGTGTGTTTATTAACATCATTATTTTTCTTTACCTCCTGCGGATATTATCACCGTACGATTATCATTTTCAAGGATTATGACCAGGTCCGACAGTCAGCGAATTCAATGGTCCGCAAAATGGATTTTGATACCTCAGTTAAAGCGAAAGACAGGAACAACAGTGAAATCAATATCTCAAAGAGAAAGAAAAAGGGTGTCGGTTCCTGACATTTGCTTGACATTTGACATAAATAGGAGGCTCCCATGAAAATCACAAAATCATACGCCCTCTTGCTGCTGGTCGCAGCAACCCTCTCTTCATGCTCCACCTTGTCCATCACGGAGATACGCCTTTCGAAGGAAGACTATTCGGCGGTCGTGAGAGGAAGCGTCATCCGCGGGCAGCGCGATTTGTACTCCCTGGCAGGAGAAGAAGGGCAGACCCTGGGGATCAGCATAACATCTCCGGAGAACAATGCGGTCATGGTCCTGTATCAACCCGGGGCTTCGGCCGCGGAAAAGGACGGTATCGTGGAGGTCACCGGCAAGGTCCTGCCCGGCGCCGGCGAAACGGATAACGCCACCACCTGGAAAGGGCCTTTGCCCGTATCCGGAAAATACCTGGTTTCGGTAAGCCCCGTCAGGGGCAATACCGCGTATGAAATAAAGATCATGGTCCGATAAGTGCCCATAATGGTATCAGTATCTGGCACATGACAAGAGGGGATATTAATCAGAACCGGCCCCCTATTTTCAAAAAGGAGGCTTATCATGTCCGGGAGCGTCAATCTAAACTTAAGCGGTGTGCCTGAAACGCTGCTCATTCCGCTCTACATCCGGGCCATGGAATCGCAGCGTCCGGACGCCATGATGAAGGACGAGAAAGCCGTGGCACTGGTCACGCACATGAACAGCGGCATCGACCGTGTCAGGCAGATCCCGATGACCGAAGCGCACAAGGTAATGCGGATCATGCTCACCCGTCAAATTGATTGTTACGCCCGGGATTTCCTAATCCGTCACCCGGAGGCAGTGGTGGTTCACATCGGATGCGGCCTCGACTCGCGCTTCGAACGGTCGGACAACGGCCAGGCAGAATGGTATGACCTGGATTTTCCGGCTGTCATCGACCTGCGCCGGAAGTTCATCCGCGGCGAAGGGGGGCGCTATCATTTATTAAGCTGCTCGGTGCTCGAAGATGCCTGGCTGAATACGGTGAGCGCGCATGGCCGGCGTCCCTTCCTGTTCCTGGCTGAAGGCGTTTTCATGTATTTCAAAGAAGAGCAGGTCAGGCAACTGGTGCTGACGCTGCGTGACCGTTTCCCGGACGCAGAACTGGTCTTCGACAGCTGGACGCCATTCTGTATCTGGCTGGGTAACCGGCTGCTCTCACGCTCGCACTCCCGGTTTACAGGCCTTATGCAATGGGGCTTCCGGCGCAGCCGGGAGATCGAAAGCTGGGGTGACGGCATCCGCCTGCTCGACGAATGGGGATACTTCGACTGCCCCGAGCAGCGGCTGGATTCCTTTCGCTGGATGGCTCCCCTGTTCCGGCTGCTCAAGCCGATGCGCATCTTCCGCTTCCGGCTGGGAAAGGCTCAGGACCGGCCGGGGGATCACGTGCACGCTGAGCGGATACAATGACCAAGGGCTGGAGCGGTCCGGCAGATACCGGCTGAAGCCAGAACACGGTACCTTTTCAGTGCCGTTATCACCGGATAGAAAGAAGGTGTCGGTTCTTGACGGGCTGTTGCCCAAATCGAAAAAATATGAAAAATGGAGGGATGCGATTGATAAAACATGTTAAAATTTATCGTTTCTTTTCGGGTTTGATAAATCAAACCCCTGCAAATTCATTTGGGCAACAGACCGTTGACATTTGACAGGAAGGGACATAAAATCAGAAACGTCCCCATTTTCCTAAAAGGAGAAATGCGTGAGTGATGTTATCATTATCGGTGCAGGTATAGGTGGGCTGACAGCAGGGAACCTCCTTGCTAAAAAAGGACATAAAGTCATTATTTTTGAATCCCATACTACACCCGGAGGATATACAGCAGGTTTCTGGCGGAAAGGATTCTATTTTGAAAGCGGGACTGTCTCGCTCGAATCAACTCATCAGGTGTTTGGTGCCATGAAGGATATCGGTGTGCTGGATAAGATATCATTCGTACCGCAGCGGTCCCGGTTCGTTTCCAGAATACTCGATACAGGCGCAGACGATTCTTATGAGAATTTCAAACAGGTCTTCTTAAAAGCCTATGGCCCGGAAAGAGAACGGCTGCAGGCTTACTTCAAAGAAGTTGATAAAATGCACAAGACCATGAAAATATTTATGGGTATCACGCGTCCGTCTTTATTGTCTCTGCTCACAGCCGGGATCAAGATGTTCGGTGTATACTTCAAGTACAGGAATGTTACACTCGGGGATTTTACAGCCCGGTACTTCCCGCGGGAATCGGAATTGTACCGTATTTTCAAGTCATTCGGTTATCCTGATATGGCCGCCTATATCCTCGGCGGTGCTGTCGCCACTATTTTCGGCGGTTACTGGACTGTCCGGGACGGGATGCAGTCATGGGCCGACGTCCTGGCCGAGAACTTCCGCGGCCTGGGTATGGAACTGCTGCTTAACTCGCCTGCAGAAAAGATCATTACGAGCAACGGGACAGCCAAGGGTATCATTTGTAACGGCCGGCCCTTTTATGCGGATTTTGTCATTTCTGCTTCTGATTATAAAAAGACCTTTTTAAAATTGATGGACGATAAATCCTCTTTGCCTGAGGACTTTCTGCGGAAAATGGAGAAGGCAGAGGTGTCAGAGGGCTTCTGCGTTGCGTATCTCGGCCTGAACATTTCTAATGATGAACTGCGTGCTTCCATGAAATTTCCTCATGTGATGTATATGGATGAATTACCCGGTTCTGAATTGCGCGATCCGGGGGATGGCCTTTTTTTTGAAAAATCGTCAGTCATGCTTTATTCGCCGTCCCTGCATAACCCGAAGCTCTCACCTGAAGGCAGATCATGCCTGATGCTTATGGCTGCTGTGCCGACGCACTGGATGAATGACTGGGGTAACAGGGACAGGCAGAAATACACCGGACTTAAAGAACATGTGAAACAGGTCCTTATTAAAAAAGCAGGGAATGTGGTCCCCGGACTTGAAAAACACATTGAGTTCAGCGATTTCGCCACACCATTGACATTCGAACGTTATACGGGGAATACAGATGGCGCAACATCAGCCTGGAGCTGGAACCCGAAAAATAAATTCTACAGCAATTACATGAAATCCGATGTGGACACACCCGTTAAAAACCTGTTCATCGGATCATGCTGGGCAACCCAGATCGGCGGTATTCCGGGAGCACTCAATGCCGCTTATCAATGCGTTAAAAGAATAGGATAGATAATGGTGTCGGTTCTTGACGGGCTGTTGTCCAAACAGGTATTGATAGATAAAATAATTTTAATATAATTAAAGTCAAATAAAAAGAGGGAGGGGAACAGGAATATGATGGGAAAAGAGACATCACAACCCGGGAAATTATTTTATTCTTCAATAAATTTAGAGGAAAGGATACGCCACGATCATATCCTGAGAAAGATAAAAAAGCACATAGACTTTGACTTTATCTATACAGAGGTCAAGGATCAATATGGTCCAAACGGGAATATATCAGTTCCGCCTCCTGTTATATTAAAGATGATGCTTTTACTGATCATATACAATGTCCGGTCAGAACGGGAATTAATGGACACCATACCGGAACGGCTGGACTGGTTATGGTTTCTGGGATATGAGATAGATAATGAAATACCCAATCACAGTATATTGAGCAAAGCAAGGAACCGGTGGGGAGTGGAGGTATTCAGGCATTTATTTGAAAGGATCGTAAGACAATGCGTGGAAGCAGGATTAGTGGCGGGTAAGAAATTATTTATGGATTCCAGCCTGGTGCAGGCCAATGCCTCGAATAATTCAGTTATAAAGCCGGAAAAGCTGAAGAAGTATCTGGAAAAAGGGTATAAAATACTGGAATCGCGGTTAGAGGAAAAAGGGAAAGAAGAAACCAATGAGACCTGGAAGTCAAAGACAGATCCGGATGCCTCGATAGTGAGACGGGGAGGCATAAAAGCGAAGCTGGGATACCAGGTGCATCGCGGAGTGGACGGGAAAGAGGAGATTATCACAAGCAGCGAGGTAGCGCCCGGGGAAATAAACGAAGCACACAAGTTGCAGGACCTGGTGGAACAGCATGAAAAGAATACGGGAATGAAGACGGGG
>JAQTRT010000113.1 GCA_028711675.1 bacterium
GGACACCATGGTGAAGAGCGACGTTGTTTATGTGAGCAACGGAATGTATAATGAACAGGTGGATGTTATAAACAAGACAAATGTCCAATTTATCGGTTTTGGAAATAACATTTTAATTAAAGATACTACCTATTCATTGACAAATTATGGTTTTCGCATTAAAGATTGTCAGTATATTAAAATCGCAAACTTTCAGTTATCTTATCATAAAACAGCCATGATCTTCCTGACCAATTCACAACATTGTATGATCTCCAATAATAAAGCAAATGAAAATAATCTATACTATGAATATGGCAGCGGGATCAAACTCATGTATAGCCATAATAATAAAATAGTTAGTAATATAATTTGGTCTATGGAAGCTCCTCCGTTAACACAAACAAGTCAATGTTTTGGAATTAATCTATTTCTTTCCCGTTCTAATTTTATTATTAAAAATGAGGTACATTCATCAGGGAGTGGAAAATTACCCGATGGTTCAGGTGTGGATATCTGGTGCCATGGGATCTATCTTGAAAACAGCGACAACAATTTAATACGCTATAACTATTTGCATGATATGGACCATTATGGAATACATGTTAAGGTAACCGGTACTTTTGCCAATATAGGTAATAAAATCTTGGATAATTTGATCTATGGAATGGATAAAGGAATTTATACAGAAAATTATCCGGCTGTTGATGATGGATTAAAAGGACAGGTGATTGGCCGGAATAAAATCTGGAATGTGGCCAGACCTATCTATTGGTATTCTAAATCACCAGGTACTGCAGGCAGCGGAGGATATATTTACAAGAACAGCCTGTCCATGGTATATTCAAATAATTCTTATCCTGAAGCTCTCTATTTAGCTTATGATGTCAGCAGTGACTCTTCAAAGGTAAATCTGCAATATAATTCAATACAGAATTTCTATTTCGGGATACGATTTGATTATAATGGATATTCTATTTCTAACAATGCCATTGGCGGAACCTATAGCTATAACATTAGCCGCAATATTGGCTCTGGGGCCCAGGGTCTTAATTACAGTTCTACACAAACCGGAAAGGTAAGGGATATAACAGGTGGAACCGGTAATGTAAACAGAGAACCTCAATTTACAGGACTCTATAATACAAGACTTGCCTGGAATTCACCCTGTATCAAGGCAGCCTCACCTGGTCCTGATGGTGTGCGAGGAAGTATTGGTGCGCATACATCTTGGCTTCGTGCCCGTGATGAAACAGCAGGCAATACCACAATCTATACCATGGTCTTTGTCCCCAGTCCTTATGACGGTGCAATTCCCGGTAATGGCAGAATACAAATCGAATTCCCGATTGACTTTTCTTTCTCCACTCCTTCAGCCGTAAGTTACAATTTTGATGGGACTCTCTTTACCTCTGCTGTCGGATCCCTAATCACTTTTACACGCTCAGGAGGAACGACAATCCCCGCGGGTAAGCCCATTAGAATAATTTTTAACAATGTTGACAATCCCAATTATAATTATAATGAACACTATTGTGAAATTACAACGATAAGCAATAACAATGTCATCATCGAACAGGAGGATTCCAATAATTTCAGGACTGTTAATGCGTCCCATGCGCTGACGGTCACAACAAACATAACAATTAATGAAACGAATATGGGCGCACAAAACATGAGAATTATGAGTATCAATATTAGAGATACTCATTTAGATTATTTAGACAGTATTAAAATCGGTAATGCCGGAACAATGATTCAAGGGACAGATATTTCCAATATTAAAATATTCATTGATCGTGACGCTAATTACAGATATACTCCTCCTGATCCAAATGATCCGTTGAATACCGGCGATATTTATATTACAAATCTTATCTGGAATGGGACTTATTGGTCAAACGGGAATTTATCCTATCAATCTAATTTAATCAGCTACCCCGGCGCTAATTTAATTATCACTGTTGATTATGCAATTTCAGTTAGAACAAATCAATATATTAAACCCTATATTCCTGTTAACGGTATTCAATGTTCTGGCGGACTAACAACTCCCCTATCAGCTTTAACAAACCAGGGGGAAATCCGGCATATATCTCTTTTTATATCAGACTATTTGCTCACGCAACATAATGCAGCTTATTCCGCAATTGGTGATTTAAATAATGATGGTTGGCTGGATTATGTTGTTTCCGGATGCTTACAGGGAGGCATGGGCGCAATAAAACAACTTGACCGCTATTTAAATGACGGAACAGGCATTTTAGGTTCTCCTTTAAATAATTATAATATTGACAGAGGTCCAATAGTATTAGGTGATTTAGATCATGATGGTGATTTAGATCTGATGGCAACAGGAGAAAGTGCATCGAGTGTCCCCTTAAAAGTATTTTTAAATACAGGTTCCGGATTATTTGGTGCGGGAATTACGATAGGTCCAAATTTTTCTGATGGTTATTTAGCTTTAGGTGACCTGGACAAGGATGGTGATTTGGACCTTGTGGCAGCCGGGACATATCATTTGGAAACATTTTATAATAATGGTGATGCAACATTTTCTACACCCAAGTCTTTCGGTATTCCTTATTCAAGCCATTGCGCATTAGCCTTAGCTGATTTTAATAATGATAATTATCTGGACGTCATTGTCTGCGGTGAATTTCGTTTAGAATTATTTTTAAATAAAGCTGATAACCCGGGTGAATTTGGACCTGCTATTCCTTTCCCTTTAACCCCCATGTCTCCTCCAAACGTACGTGGCTCAAGTGTTTCTGCAGGTGATTTAAATAATGATGGCTGGCAAGATATTATTGTTACGGGGGGTAAAACTTCACCGGCTCTTTCTGTCTATATCAATAATAAAAATAATACATTCACAGAAAAAATATTTGGCAAAAACTGGGATGTCGCCGGCAGCTCCTATTATGAAGTGGGAGGTATTTCATTAGGAGATATTGATAACGATGGAGATCTTGATATATGTGTTTCAGGGACAGGTGTATTAGATATTTTTTTTAATGATGGTAACGGCAATTTATCCGGGCCCTATAACCTGGCTTCAATAGGATATAATGGTTATCGAAATACATGTGTTTTAGGAGATATTGATAACGACGGGGACCTGGATTTAATTACAAGCAGTGATTTTGGCAGTATGACTGTTTGGGAAAATATTTTCCCAATTAAGAATAATGCACCCTATAATCCTGTTAATTTAATTCAGGACGTCATTGATTATAAATGGCGTTTCCGCTGGCAGCCCAATCCTGTCCCTGATGACCATACTTCAGATACTATGTTAAGGTATAAAATTTCTATTGGGACAAATCAAACCGGTGTCTATGATTATATTTCTGATATCCTGGATTATCCCCGTGGCCAGGCAAATATCGGTAATATCGCTGATGCCGGCAGTTGTACTTATTTAAGTCAAATACCAAGTAATAAAACTGTTTACTGGAAAGTAAAAGCCATTGATACTTCATTTAAAATCTCAACTAACTCCATTGAAATCAGTATCCCTGTTGTTGGACAAGGTCCTTACTATGTTGCGACGAATGGCGATGATTCAAATAATGGCTCTTATACGAATCCCTTCCGGACAATCCAACGAGCTGTTGATGTCATGTCTGTAGGTCCCACAAACGTTGCTTTTCCTTTATGTTATATTGGTCCTGGCACGTACAATGAATCTGTTCTTATCTCATCCAACTTAAACCCTGATTATATCTTACTTACAGCCTGGTCGAATAATAAGCCGCCTATCCTGGATGGAACATCCACCAGCAACTTCGCCTTTTACATCAGTAATGTCAATAATATCCGTATTGTCAATATGATTATAAAAAATTATGCGGATAATGGAATAAGAATTGCCGGGACCGTTACCAATGTTCGTATTTATCGCGGCCTCTTTTACAACAATCCTGTCCATATTTCCATTAATGGTGAGAGCATTAATTGCGAATTAATCAACAATACGATTTTTGGAAGTACCACAGGTGATGGTATTGTATGGAATGATAATTCCAGCGGTGTTCTGTATAACAATATTATATTATCCAATAATCTCTATGGAGTCAGGAAAAATTCTACGGGTTCTGTTGTATTAAATTATAATGATTTCCATGGAAACTCTTCCGGACCAACAAACGGGAATTTAACTTGGGAAAATCGAAATTTATTAGGTGACCCCATGCTTAACACCATCACTTCCTTTACGATCTCTTCACGATACTCCTATGCCCTAGATTCAGCCAGCAATATTTTCGGAGTTTCAGATATATATCGTGGCAAAGGGCCTGACATGGGCTGGAAAGAATCATCCATGAGCAATATCAACTATGGTCCTTATTATGTTGATATCACCAATGGGTTTGACCAGTATCCGGGAACATTGGACCGGCCATTCAAGACGATACAAAAAGCGGTTGAAAGGATGTCCGGAGGTATTGAAGTGACTTCCGCTACCTGTTATGTCATGCCCGGAGAATACTATGATACTGTTTATATAGCGCAAAATAATAATCCCGGATTGATGGTATTTAAAGCTTATGATACAAATAGTCATCCCCTATTAAATGGTAAAAATAATTATAATAATGGTATTGAAATCTATACGGCTGATAAAGTCATGATAGACCATTTTGATATTAAAACATATCGTCAAGATGGTGTTTATATCAATTATTATGCTATTTCCAATATAATTATGAACTGTAATATTTATTCAAATAATAATGGTATTCATCAACTTGGTGAAAGTGACAATGCGTATACAACAATTATGGAAAATAGAATTTTTAATAATTCGCAATTTGGTATTTATATCCAACAGGCTGATATCATAAATATTTACAGGAATTGTATTTATCATAATCATCATGGTATTCAGTTATGGAATAATATTTCAGGATGTTATATTTTTAATAATACATTATACCAGAATAATGAATATGGCATATATATAGGTGAAAATCTGCCTGTCTCAGGATATATTTATAATAATATCTTTTTATCAAATGGTAATTATGGAGTATATTTACGGGTCGGGATTGCAACAGTAGCTTATAACATATTCAAAGGACACAATATATTACCGTTTGATGACTGGGTTTTCGGGGGGATAACAGCTGGCTCATATAATTATCTCGATACAGACCCTTTAATTGATACTACCGGTACTTTGGAAATAATGTCAAAGTACAGTCCTTCTGTTGACAGCGCCTCCAATATCCCGGGAGTATCTGATACCTGGTATGGCAAAGGTCCTGATAGGGGCTGGAAAGAGTCTGATTTTATCTCCACCAATTATGTTCACATAATCTCCCCGGTGAATACCTGGACAAATACGATTAACAATGCCCTGGGTATTGCCCAGAATAATGTCAGCATTGAATGCCATATTCCGCCCTGGAAATATAATGAGCATATTTTCATAACAGGAAAAACGGACATCAGTATCCGTGCCAGGGACTGGATCGATAACCACAACAAGACAGGCACGATTCTGAACGGAGCTTATTTTAGTGAAGTATTCTATATAACAAATTGTAAAAACATCACAATAGAAGGTTTCCGGATTACGAATGCACTGAGTTATGGAATTTCCATGATCGATTCCATTTCAAACAAAATACTTAATAATGATATTGTTAACCACAGCGCTTATGGCATCTGGTGCAGGAATACAAATGTGAACAATAATTTAATTTATGGTAATAATATTTATGACAGTGGCCCTAATGTCCAGAATTATGGTATTCATATTAACGGGGGCCGCCAAAACACCATTCGTTCAAACAGTATAAGAAATAACACTGCTCATGGAATACACGTCCAGGGAATTGCCCGTAGTAATATTATCATAAAAAATGAAATTTTCTCTAATTCGACTTACGGGATTTGGATTAATTCTGCTTCAGGGAATTATAATACGGTGGCTTCCAATATCATCCATGATAATGCCAGTATCGGCATCTATCTGCTGGGTTCGTATAATTATATATATGCCAATACCCTTAATGATTATCCAGGCGGTATAATGCAGGACTACGGAATAGATATTAATAGCGGCGGGAATAATATCATTCAGGAAAATATAATTTACAATCAGGATTATGGGGGGATTCTCTTTGAAGGTACAGCTCAGTCAAACAGGATTGTAAATAATATCATTTTTTCTAATCGCCGCATCAATACAAGTTACGCTGGAATTAGATTTGCTGGAGACGGTGTTGATTATAATACAATTATTTCAAACAGATTGTATGACAATTATACCGGTATTGTGCAAAATAATGCCGACCACAATAAAATATTCCGCAATCTATTTTATAACCATACGATGGATTCCGCCTCCATTACGGTTTATTTATATTCCTCTTCTTTCAGCAATGAAATCCATCAAAATACTTTTTATAATAATAACTGTGGAATTTATCTGGGGGATCCCTCTAGCGCGGTTATCACCAATAACATTTTTCTGCATCATAGAAGTATAGGTGGTGGATATAGCGGCTATGTCCTCTACTCTTCTGGAGGTGCTGCGGGAGCGGGTCCCTTTGATTACAATGTATTCTGGGATAATAGTTACAACACAAATGCGACAACTGTATTGGTTGCTGGCGCGTCCAACTATTACGGCCCCCCGCAAATTGATACAACCGGCACTTTTGAAATCATTTCACCCAACAGCTCTGCCCTGGATAAGGCAAAACAGATTACGGGATTGAATATACCCTTTTTAGGCTCTGGTCCTGATATTGGCTGGAAAGAATCCACACTCGATTCTGCAAACCGAACCAATTTGGTCCATGTTTTACCTATCAATGTCTGGACCAATAGCATTACGAATGCCTTAAAAATCGCTGATGATAATTACATTATTGAATGTCATACCTTCTCAAACTTTACCGTGTTCCCCGAATCCATTAAAATTAATGGTTTCACCAATCTTATCCTGCGGAGTTTCGCATGGACGAATAACCAGGATGATACCAATACCATTATTGACGCTTCTTTTAAATCTTATGCCATTAAAATCACAAATTGCAAAAACATTAAGATACAGGGATTCACCATTAAAAATGCGACGAATGCCCTTTATCTTATTCAATCTGTGTCTAACAAAATAGTCAATAATAATATTATTGATAACTTCCGGTCAGGAGTTGTACTGGCTTTCAGCAATACAGCCTATAATACCATTGCCTCTAATAACATTAATAATGACTTTACAACAGTCCAAAATTATGGCATTCGCATGACTAATTCCAGTTATAATCTTGTCTACACAAATAATATTTTTAATAATAATATCACGGGTATTCACCTGGGAGGAAAATGCCGAAGCAATGTCATTAAACTGAACAATATATATAACCAGAACACATGGGACCAGAACCAGGGTATCCAGATTAATAATGGAGTCTATAATATTATTTATAATAACAGAATTTTTCATCATCAGGATTATGGAATTTATCTCACAGGAACAGCTAGCACAAACCAGATGATTAAAAATACATTTTTTTCCAATAATGCCGGTCCAGGGATATATTTTACGGGTAGTGGCTTACGGTATAACATCGTCATGTCCAATGAAATCTATAATAATCTTAACAATGGTCTTGTCACGGGAGGGAGTTTTAATATTGTAAAACGAAATTTAATTCATCATAATGATGGCTATGGCCTCTATGTTTACCAGGCCCAGAATAATGATGTTGTCAATAACACAATCTACAGCAATCAGGATGATGGAATCAGAGGTTATCAGTCGACATTTGCTGTTTATAACAATATTATTCTTTCCAATAAGGGATATGGTGTCAATTGGGCGTCTTCGGGGATAATTTCATTGTATAATAATATCAGTTATGGAAACACATTAGGCCCCTGGTTAAACAGCATATATATATCGAATCTAACGGGAAACATAACCAACCAGGATCCCATGATCGATACTGTCTCATCCTACACAATAAAATCCCCTCAAAGCTTTGCTGTTGATAGTGCCTATAATCTCTATGGAGAAAGTTATAATGGGTATGGTCTTGATATGGGTTGGAAAGAATCTTATTTTATCAGCTCCAATTATGTTCATATTTTACCCCCTCTGGATACCTGGACAAATACAATTCAAAATGCTGTAAACAAAGCCACCAATAATTGTGTGATTAACTGCTATATCAAGCCAACAAGATATTTTGAATCAGTTCTTATATCAGGGAAAACGAACCTGATCCTGCAGGCTTTTAGTTGGACTAATAACAGAAACAATACATCTACTATTATTGATGGGGGGACCTACGCACGGGCTATTTTTATCACAAACAGTAAAAAAATAAAAGTACAAGGATTCACAATAACCAAAGCTAATTATGGCATTGAAATTATTAATTCTTTTTCAAATATTATTCTCAATAATCTTTTATACAATAATTTAACCTCCGGAATCTCTTTATTCGCAGGTGCTGATCAAAATTACATAGCTACCAATCAGGGATTTAATCTTATAACGGCGGATCAGGATAATGGACTGGAACTAACGGATGGGAATCATAACCAAATTGTGATGAATAAATTTTACGACAATAACAATAGAGGCATTTATTTTCATGGTACAGGAAAGAGTAATATCGTCAGAAATAATCAGTGCGTTAACTCCAATACGACTTATCAAAATATCGGGATTTTAATCACGGACAATGATAATAATACGATTATTTTAAACAAGCTCTTCAACAATCAGGATCAAGGTGTTCGTTTGAATGGGACCGCACAGTATAACGATATAATAAGGAACAGTATTTATTCTAATGACAGCGGCGGCATAGAATTAAATGGCGGTACGGTAAATTATAATAACATCCGTACAAATCAGATATTCAATAATGGAAGCCACGGGCTGTATTTTTATAATGCGCCCAACAATAATTTCATGCGAAACAGAATTTATAATAATAATGGTTACGGCTTATATGGTTCAGGAAACGGCTTGTCTTATTCGCTGTATGCCTATAATAATGTATTTTTTAAAAACACCAGTGGTGGAATAATGACCGTAAACGCTCAGCCATGGAATACGTCCGCTTACTGTTATAATAATATTTTTTTATCGAATAATAATTACGGCGTTAAAGGTAATAATACAGGCGCGCCGGTAGGAAGGATTTATCTATACTATAATTTATTCTGCGGGAACAGTCTTGCTCCCTGGTATGATGAAGGCACCATTACCATAGGTCAAGCGAATATCACAAATGCTGATCCATTGATTGATACAATAACTTCTTTTACCGTTATTTCAAGTGCCAGCCCCT
>JAQTRT010000114.1 GCA_028711675.1 bacterium
TAACTATAATATAATAAAAAACAAAAGTCAAATATTAACGAAACATTAACGTATCGTATCCCTCACCGGCAGATTCCGTCGTACCGGCATGATGAGACCTGTTTGATATACCTGGCCAAATACCCCTTTTTCACCTTTGGACCGGGACATTTCCATGATCTAGCCCTTTCCGCCAGTTCTTTCTGATCGACCAGAAGGTCCAGGGTCCCGGCTTCAATATCATACCCGATCAGGTCGCCGTCCTTCACCAGGGCAATAGGACCGCCTTCGAACGCCTCAGGCGCCACATGACCGATGCAGTTGCCCCGCGTACCGCCTGAGAACCGGCCGTCCGTGATAAGCGCCACTTTATCACCCAGACCCATGCCGAACAGGGCGGATGTCGGTGACAGCATCTCTCTCATGCCCGGCCCGCCTTTCGGGCCTTCATACCGGATAATGACACACTCCCCGGCTTTGATCTTATTTCCTAAAATGGCTTTCATGGCCTCTTCTTCGGAATCAAACGGTCTTGCCCTGCCTTTGAACTTCAGCATGTTCGCGGTCATGGCCGCTGCTTTAACCACGCTGCCGTCAGGCGCCAGGCTGCCGGACAGGATCGCAATCCCTCCCCCTTTCTTGATTGGATCATGGAGCGGATGGATCACGTCCGCGTCCGATACCCGGCCCTGGTCCGCGATATCGAGTATCTTTCTCCCGGACACTGTGGGATTATCCTTTAAAAGCGGTTTGATAGTATGAAGCACGGCCGGGATGCCGCCGGCATATTCCAGGTCTTCCATGGTATATTCGCCGGACGGCTGGATGGATGAGATGGTACTGGCTTTCCTGGATATCGTGATGAAATCATCATACGATAATCCGATATCGGTTTCACTGGCAATGGCAGGAAGGTGGAGTACGGTATTGGTCGAACCGCCCAGGGCCATGTCCACGAAAATGGCATTTTCCAAAGCAGTTTTATTGATGATCTTGTCCGGTGTTATATCATCTTTCACCATCTGTACGATCTGCATTCCGCTCTCGAACGCGATCCTTCTTTTTTTAGCGGATACGGCCAGGGCCGTAGCGCACCCCGGAAGGGAGATACCCATAGCCTCGCACAGGCAGGCCATGGTATTGGCCGTATAAAGCCCCTGGCAGGAACCGGGACCCGGACACGCCTCGAGCTGGAACAGGGACAGTTCATCGTCCGTAATCTTTCCTGCTTTATACGAGCCGACTGCTTCAAAAGCATTCTTCACCAGGGTCAGTTTCTCGCCTTTATAACGGCCTGTGAGCATGGGGCCTGCTGTGACTACGATGGACGGGATATTGAGCCGCATAGCGGCCATCAGCATCCCGGGTGTGATCTTATCACAGTTCGTTAAAAGCACAAGGCCGTCCAGACTGTGAGCCACAGCCACGGATTCGACCGAATCAGCGATGAGCTCCCTTGACGGCAGGGAATAATGCATGCCGACATGGCCCATGGTGATGCCGTCGCAGATGGCCGGGATACCAAAGATAAAAGCGTTCCCGCCGTTGGAGTGGATACCTTTCTCAATGAAGCGTTCCAGGGTCCTCATGTCGATATGGCCCGGTACCAGATCGCTGAAGGAGCTGGCAATGCCGATAAAAGGTCTCTCTATCGTTTTTTTAGATAAACCTGTGGCATACAGCAGGGCGCACGGCCCTGTCCTTTCAAAACCTTTTTTAATCCTGTCGCTGTTCATAATAATACCTTACTTCTCGTTCCTGGCCCTTTCCAGGTTGGCGAGCAGTTCCCCGTCGTTCGGGCTGATCTTCAGGCCTTCCTGATACTGCCGGATGGCGTTGTCACGGTCGCCTGCCATGAGATAAAGATTACCCAGGTTATTGTACGCTGCAATATTGTTCCTGTTCCCTTTCAACGACTCCTGGAAGAAACGCTCAGCCAGGGTGTAGACGCCGTTCCGCGCGTAGTAGATGCCTATTTTATTATTGAGAACGGGATCTGACGGCGCTTTCCGGTAAGCGTTCTGTAAATCCCCGTATTCCCTGTTCTGGGCGTTCAATATCTTATCATAATCCTCTTTCATCTGGTTCTTGATCTTATCAGGCTTTAATTCAACATTGAATTTATCTTCCGGGATGGAACCTGACGGGTATCTGGTCCAGGCATCCTGTACATAGCATACCCTCAAGATGTCCTCTTTGGTCCGGGACTGCTCGGCCGACCATTGTTTCAGGTCCTGGCCGGCTTCTTTCCAGGCTTCGAAAAAATTCCCTCCGAACATGGTGGTCTCGACCGGGATCCAGACCTTGCCCGCGCTTTCAACGTACATATCCTCGTTGATCAGCTTTTTACCGGCCTCTTCAGGCGTAAGGCCCGAATCGAACATCATGAAAATATGTCCCGGTACATCGATGAGGGCTGTGGCCACGCCCACGTTCTCCAGAGCTGAGGAATACAGGACCACGCAGTCGTCACAGTCCCCGCTTTTCTGTTTCAGCGATTCCTGCGGGTACTGGATATAGTCGATGGCAGCGCGGTTGCCGGCCGTGGATGAATAAGGCCGGTTGGGATCGGCGATATAAGTCATGCCCCATGTACCGAAGCTGTTGAAAATGGCCAGGGCTTTATAAAAATTTCCGGAAATGAATTCATCCTTGATCCTGCCGGACCTGATGGACTGGAGGGAAGCCCGCGCAAACTCCTTGATCCGGTCATCCTGAGGCGTGACAAAGCCCGCGATCTTGTCAAAGTCATCCCAGATAAAAGCATTCCGGTTATACAGGATAAAATTCCCGGGCGTCACATCCTCGGACAGACGGTCGTCATATTCATAGCTCACCACAATATCGGCCGCGCGGGTCACATCATCCCTGACCTCCAGAACATCATCGGAAAAGACCACCGGCAGCAGGACCTCCGTGGGTTTACCCGGTTCCAGGGTCTGCTTTCTGCTGGTCGGGCTCTTCATCAGACCGGAAATATAAATACCCACGCTGGCATCCAGGGGCTTCTGCGTCTTGTTCTGGACCACCACACGTACGATATTCTCTTTGGCGTAAACCTTGTACAGGGAAGCGAACATGTCCTTGATGCTTACGGTCAGGACATCCACAAGATAAGCGTGGTATCCCCAGGCGAACGTGGCAGCTACCCTGTGCGTGGCTATCAGGTCAGGATTATAGGAATATGCGTAATCAAGCTGGCTGAACTTATACCTGAGACCGGCCCCCAGGTTGAACGTAAAATTATCCTTATTCTCGTAGGTGAGGCCCTTGATGATCCCCCCGCGTACGGCTAACAGGTTAATGATCCAGTATTCAGCCCCCAGATGTGCGGAATCGTTCAGGTCCAGGCCGATGAGCAGTTTCTTCAAAGGTGAATAACCTGCGCCCACGGTCAGGGAAGGTTCAAGAATGGTCTGGGCCTTGCCCTTGCTGTAATTGACCGTAAGAGGAAGGATATTCTTCACGGTCAGGCCCACAGTGAGCTGTTCATTGAGCCGCCATAATCCTCCGATATCAGCGCCGAATCCCTGGCCTGAAGCCCAGTTCTCACCGTCATAGTTCACGTTAATGGAATAGTATTTCAGGCTCGCGCCCGCATAAATTTTTTTATAAACCTGCCGGGCAAACGCAGCATAGATAAAATGTTCGCCGTAACCGAGTTCAGGCACGCCGTCATACGTGAACTCATCCTCCTCATTATAACCGGTATAGAGCCAGTCCACGGCAATGGTATTGATCTTCTGGAACGGCATGGCAAAAGAAACATAGGTATTATAAGCCCCGGAACCGTAAAGGGAAGCGAACATGCCGCTGATCTCGCTGTGTTTCAGCTGGCCGAGACCGGCCGGATTCCAGCGGATGGCTGTTGAATCATCGGCAATGCCCGTGAAAGTCTCACCCATCCCGACAGGCCGGACGCCCGTGGGTATCTCCCGTGTCTCCAGGATATCGGAAGGGAGAGGAGCAGCTATAAGTAAAAATAACAAGAGAGAATAAATAAATTTCATCGACCTACCTCCTGCGAAATTATTTGAAAATCTTTTTTAATTTATTTTTCCAGTATAACAATGGTTTTGGTCTTCTTGACCTTCCTGCCGTTATCATCAAGGATAAGGGCGATCATATACATGTTATTGGCCATGCTCTTGCCTTTCAGGTTCTTTCCGTCCCAGCAGATCACGTTCTGGCCGGAAACCCCTTCCGTATTCTCTGCCAGCACGTCCACCAGCTTCCCGGCCATGTTATACACCATGACGCTGTATTTGACGGACTTAGGCAGTTCAAAAGAGATTCGCGCGGTCTCCCATTCACTGGGTTTGAACACCCGCGGCTGGCAGTCTACCAGTACCTTGTCCAGCACGCCCGTATAGACGTTCTTATCCTCCACCAAGGCAACAACATTGAACTCGTCAATGACCCCGTCCACTTTATTGTTCGCTTTATCCACTGTGCCGCCGATCCGCTCCCACTGGCCGTTACGGTATATATAGACGGCGAGTTTATTCTCGTCCAGACCAGTAATATCCGTATCGCTGTAAGCCAGGGACACTGTGATCTTTTTCTTCAATTTGGTCCCTATGGGATCAAACCGGTATATACATCCGCAGACCAGGGTACAGCCGGCTTTGTCAACAGCCGGTACACCGCTGCAGTCCAGTTTCGTAATCTGCACGGTCGTGCTGTCGGCCAGGGCATGGGGACCGATCACAAGCGACATTTTACCATCAGATGTAGCCACCCTGCCGCCGTCCTTGTCCACTATAACAGCTGTCCGAAAGGACCATTGGTAATCCTGAGCCAGGGCTTTTCCTCCGAAATCCTTGATGTTGCTCGAAACGGATACAGAGTACAGGGTAAACTGGTCCAGGGCTTCGAGGGGCGTCAGGTATGCTTCCTGATAAGCTTCCGAATATGTGATGCGGCAATTGACCCTGGTCCCGTCTTTTTCCAGGTACATTGTATCGTCATTAAGCGTGTTGTCGTTCATGGGCTTGGTGAACGCGATCCTGATCTTCTGGTCCAGGCTTACAAAAGTAGCGTCCCGTCCCGGTTCCGTAGCGGTCCAGTTTATTTCAGGAGTTGTATTATCCAGTGTTGTAAAATACCAGGTGTAATAACCCTGGTCCAGTATCCCGGGCTTTAAATTTACAATGTATATCATGTTATCCCGCAGAGCCGCACGGTTCGTGTACCGGGCCATAAAATTATTGGAATATCCCGCGAAGCCGCATTCAGGGATATTCGTCCCGATAATGGGAACTACTTCCATACCGTTGCTGAAAGCAGAACCGGATAAGGAACCGTCTGAATAAAACACCCTGATACCGGTATCCAGTGCCGCGTCGGACCTGGCTGATGCCGGATCAACGGAAGAGACCTTTTCCGGCAGATAAACGGTAGTCTTGAATTTATAGGAGAACTCCCTTCCCAGAGCAACACCGTAAATATTCTGTATCCCGGAATCAATAAAAAAGACGAAATCCTTATTGGCTGTCCAGTTCTGGTCAGGAGTAAAGATGAGGCTCTGGCAAAAATCATTGTACTTGATAAGGCCCGTAATATAGTTCACGCCGTCATAGACCCTGATGGAGGACGCGGTGATGGTATTGGGATTCAGCTTGTCGGAAAAATGGACGATGATCGGCGAGTTGAGCGCCACATCCTCATGGTTATTTGTGGGATAAGTGGCATCCACGACTGAAACTGCAGGCGGGACATTGACCAGGTTGACCCGTACTCTGTTATTCATATTGGTCCAGGAATCCCTGGTCTTGCCGGAATTATCATAAACCGCTACTTTTAGAGAATAAACACCGTTGGCCATGGCGCTTGTATCCCAGGATCCCAGCTGCTCAAACGGCGGTTTTTTAGTATACCCTGTCATAAATCTGGTCCATGCAGAAGGATTAACACCGCTGCCGTAATACAGTTCATATTTATTAAAATTATCATCATAAGCATATCCGTAGATGGAGATGGTCCCTGATAATTTATCATAGGGTTCGTCCACGGAGACAGGTGAAGTGATCCTGCATTGGGGTGTACCGTCAACACGGATAGGGACAGAGAGCTGATAAACTGTGGACCCGTACAAAAGAGGGCCTGCTGATTTGACAGGGCTGCCTGTGCCGAAATAAGATGCAGCCAGAACCCTTAAAAAAACATTCTGACCGCCTATGATATCCTCGGAGAGAGCAGCGGCATTCCAGATGAACGCATGGGACACGCCCTGTGTTGAAGTGGTAAGGCTGTCCAGTTCACCGCTGACAGAGGCATCCATCCATTTCTTCCTGTCCACGGAATACCGGACCTTTACGATCTTACCGCTGTCCGACTCATGGTCCTTCATCCTGTACCGGAACTGGTACTGGTTATTACCCGGAACGGTCTCTCCGCAATTGGAGATGGCGCTGATATAGGTGACGTCATTGGGAAGCCTGTTCCTGGCCATGTTAAAGACCTGATTCCGGTAAATGATGTTGGTCTGGGAAGCGGCAGTGAAAGGCTGTCCGGCAACGATAAGGTCTATAAAACCGTCATTATCATAATCTCCCCATGCCACTTTACACCTTTTCACGCCTGTGAGGCCGGCCCCTATATCCGTGAATTTCCCTGAACCGTCATTCCTGTATATCGTGGTTGCCAAAACAGCCCCGTTATCTCCTGCGACCGCCAGATCCAGATCATTGTCATTGTCAAAATCGCCCCAGGCCAGGCTGCACATAAAAACACCTGTCAGGCCTGCGCTGATATCCACGAAATTCCCTGCTCCGTCGTTCCGGTATATCTTGGTAATGTAACCGGCTGTCGACGCACCGGCAACAGCCAGGTCCAGGTCATTGTCATTGTCATAATCTCCCCAGGCTACGCTGCAGTAATAGACGGGGATAATGGAAGTATTGATCTCTGAGAAAGCGCCATTCTGGTTATTGTATATTTTTGTCGTAGTAACTCCGCTAAGTGTTCTTCCCGCGATCACAAGATCCAGGTCTCCGTCATTGTCATAATCACCCCAGGCTGCACTGCTGTAAAATCCGCCCACAAGATTTGTTCTTACAGTAAAACAGCCTGCATTATTTTGATAGATCAAAGCAACATTTGTGCAGCTATCATTTGTTGCGCCGGTTGCGAGCAGGTCCAGGTCGCCGTCATTGTCATAATCTCCCCACGCCAGACACCCGCTAATGACACCCTGAAGATTGGTCTTTAAAGCCCACCTGGTCCTGCCGTTCGTATAGATACCTGTCACACCAGCTATACCGCTGTTCAGGAATCCTGCTGCTGCCAGGTCCAGGTCGCCGTCATTGTCAAAATCGCCCCAGGCGCAGCTGCCATCCTGGATACTGGTAAAATTAGTTCTCTTAACAAAGCTGATCCCTTTATTAAGATATAACACATTGGTCCCGTTGCCGCCGGACCGCTGGCCTGTCATACTCAGGTCGAGTCTGCTGTCATTGTTAAAATCACCCCATGCTATATCGCAAGACCTTAAACCCGGGAATTTTAAAGTATTGGTGAAACGGACCGTTCCCTCATTCTTATATATCTTTGTCACATTCCCCTCGGCGCTGTTTCCTGTTATCAATAGATCGAGGTCATTGTCATTGTCATAATCTCCCCAGGCCAGGCATCCCGTAGTCGTACCGGTAAACCTTTCGCCGCTGTCGGAAAAACCGCCTCCTGTGTTCTGATAAAGGACATTGGTTTTATCAAAACCTGTCGGATCACCGGATGCTATGAGGTCCAGGTCCCCGTCATTGTCATAATCACCCCAGGCCAGAGAGGTATATTGAAAACCAAGCAAGTTCGTCTTTATTACGAATCCGTTATTCTGAAAGGCGTAAATGCGTGTGACGCGTCCCAGTGAATTGGTCATCCCGGCAACAGCAAGGTCCAGGTCTCCGTCCCCGTCATAATCACCCCATACCGTACTTGCATTATTAAATAATTTGACCAGGTTCGTTTTTTTCACAAAACCGTTGGCTGCGTTATTATAAGTATAAATGACGTTCGTACCGGGACCGCTTACCCCGCCCCACTTGCTGCCGGCAATCACAAGGTCCATATTATCATCATTGTTATAATCTGCCCAGGCCGCGGACCCGTCCACAACACCTGCTAAATTCGTTTTTTTAGTGAATGATGCGCCTGCGTTATTATGATACACAATACTAGCATTGGTCCAGGCATAATTGGTTCCGTCACGGGCTCCGGAAACAAGAAGGTCCAGATATCCGTCCCTGTTATAATCAGCCCAGGCTACGACACCCCTGGTTACATTCGTAAAGTTCGCGTTGATATCAACAAAACTCCCGCTGTTGTTCCTGTATATTTTTGTGACCCTGCCCAAGTCTGATTCACCGCAAAGGGCCAGGTCCAAATCTCCGTCCCTGTCATAATCGCCCCAGCTAAGGCCCGGATACTGGACGCCTATGATGTTGGCACCGATATCCGTGAAACGGTCGGAACCGTCATTGCGGTAGATCTTGGTCACTTTGGTATTCATATAATTCCCGGCAAGTGCAAGGTCCAGGTCTCCGTCATTGTCATAATCTCCCCAGGCCGCATATGAATATTTAAGAGCCGCAAGTCCGGAGTTTATTTCCGTGAACACATTGGCATTCAAAGATGGAAGCCAGGCCATTAAAAAAGCGGACAGGATGGTCAGGGACAGGCAGGATCGTTTCATGATCTCCTCCAAATTCATATGAACAGGGCCAATTAAGCCGGGACTGCAGTAAAATAAGGAAAATACGGTTTCAGAGGATCCGAACAGGATATCGGGTGCTTATGCCATATCCCAAGCCATTATGCGGACAGGATTAACAGGATCATTTATATTTTCCGGAGTAGAACCGACTAAAAAAGCCATATCCGTTATTATAATCATGTAAATAACGGTTTCAAGTTTTTTTATTCGTACGGCCATACCCGGCTGTACGGTATACACGGACCATCGTTAAAAGGAGTGACAGCTCCCGGGCTGTCATCATATCAACATTGCAGGCAGTATCACTCCTGGGAAAAATAAATAAGGGATATTTCAGAGGAAAGAAACGCTCCTGTTTTTATAATTATAGAAAAGCAGGCTGGAAAGGAAGGTCTGACGCCCGGTTTATTGTTTATTTTTCATAACGGATATCATCCACATAAATGATCCAGGCAGCCCCCGGGTTCCAGACCCCGATCTTGAACCCCCGGCTGATGTACCTGAGGTTTTTTCCCGCAAGCGGGATCTCATGCTTGGTCCAGGCTGTG
>JAQTRT010000115.1 GCA_028711675.1 bacterium
CCTCAGGTTGATGGCGTAGATGTAATAATCTTCGTAATAAAAAAGGGTGTCATCCCTTTCGGACCAGATCATGCCGGTCAGGTTCTTGATGATGACCAGCTTTTTTACTTTTTGTTTCTGGATGTTGTAAATGAATATGTTGAGCTGGTTGTACTCATCCCGGCTGATGAAGGCCAGCAGGTTCTTGTTCCAGGAGAGGGAAAGGCCGTATATGCTCTTCCCCTTTAAATAATAATATTCATCGAAGCTGATCTTGTCCAGGCTCCATTCTTCTTCGTCCTTGTAGCGCGCCGTGAAGATGTTGGTGGCGGAACCGTTGGTGGCGGAGAGGAAATAGAACTTTTCCGCGGTGTCCCAGTTCACGCTGCTGATCCGGGGGATGAGCACTTTTTTTTCGTCCCAGGAATAGAACCCCATCTTTTCATCCTCTTTCAGGTTCAGCACGATATTATCCGTATGAATGATGAAACGGTATTCGGGGGAATAGGATACGACCTCGATGCCGGCATTATCCTCGGATGTGATCTTCCATTTGGAGTTCGAATCAAAGTTATAAAGCCAGATGTCGCCGTCCGTCTCGGCGCGTGAAACATAAAAGATGAAATTTCCTGTCATGCCTTTATGGATATCTTTCAGGTCAGTAGCGGGAGGGGGTTCTGTGGTAACAGAGGGAGGATGAACCTCCTGAGTGGCGCATCCGTAAAGCAGAAGGAGGGATAAAATGAGGATCTTGCTTTTCATTTTGTGTTCAATACCCCCTTTCCTGGTTCAGGATAATATCCGGTCAGGATTATATGTTCCGGCTGAACCAGTTGATGGTCCTTTTCAAGCCTTCGTCCAGGCTGATGCCGGGTTCCCATTTCAGGGCTTTTTTTGCCAGGCGGATGTCCGGCTGCCTGACCTTGGGATCATCGGCAGGCAGAGGCATGTAAATGATCCTGCTCCTGCTGGAAGTGAGCCTTTTAATGGTCTTGGCAAAATCCAGAATGGTCATTTCAGCGGGATTGCCCAGGTTGACCGGTGTATCGATATCAGAGAGCAGGAGGGCATAAAGCCCCTTCACAAGGTCCTGGACATAGCAGAAGCTTCTCGTCTGGTCGCCTTTCCCGTACACGGTTATGGGCTTGTTCTTCAGGGCCTGATAAATGAAATTCGGGACCACCCGGCCGTCATTGAGCCTCATCCGTTCCCCGTATGTATTGAAGATCCTGGCGATACGGGTCTGGACTTTATGCACTTTATGATAAGCTATGGTAATGGCTTCGGCATAACGTTTGGCTTCATCATAGACGCCTCTCGGCCCGATGGGATTCACGTTCCCCCAGTAGGATTCAGGCTGGGGATGGACAAGAGGATCGCCATAGACCTCTGATGTGGAAGCCAGGAGAAGCCTTGCTTTATGCGCCATGGTAATACCCAGGCAGATATATGTGCCCAGCGCGCCTACCTTCAGCGTCTGAATGGGCAGCTTCAGGTAATCGATGGGGCTGGCCGGTGAGGCAAAGTGGAGGATATAGTCGATCTTTTTACTGAATTTGACGGGTTTTGTGATATCGTGTCTTATGAGCTTGAAATTTTTATTCCCCAGGAGGTGCTGGATGTTCTCCGGTTTTCCCGTGATAAAATTATCCACAACGATCACGTCGTAATCTTTGGACAGGAAATGATCAGCCAGATGGGAGCCGATGAATCCGGCACCGCCTGAAATAAGGACTCTTTTTTTCATTGGAGCAATCCCTTTACGAATATTTTTAATTTATAAAAATATAATTTCAACAGATGGAGGTTATATTCCAGATAAATCTTAATGCCGGCTTTGCTCCGGCCGGCATGCCGTTCCAGGAAAATATAAGGGATCTCCAGCACGTTCCTGTAATGCCCTTTGACCAGGATCTCCAGCAGGATCTTAAAACCGATGGGGTCCAGGACCGTATCCTGCACCACCTTTTTTTTCAGGCCAAAAAAACCGGCCATGGGATCTTTGATCCGGACAATAGGCCGGGTGAGCAGGGTTGCAAAGTTCGAGACCATTCTTCTGAACCAGGGCCATTCTTTCACGCCGCCGCCCCGGATATACCGGCTGGCGATCACGATATCATAATGGTTCAATTTACCGGTTATCCGGCTGATGACCTCAGGCGGGTGGGACAGGTCGGAATCCATGACAATATACCGGTCGCCCCTGGCTTTACGGAAACCGTCGATGACAGCGCTGCTCAGCCCTTTCTTCCCTTTTCTCAGTATGTACCGGAGTGCTGTTTTTTTTTGTAAATCCCTGATGATCTTTGCCGTATCGTCCCGGCTGTCGTCGTCCACGATAATGATCTCGTGCCTGGTCTTTTTCAGCAGTTTATCCAGGCGGGGAATAAGGATCTTCAGGTTCTCGCCTTCATTCAGGACCGGTAATATGATCGATAACATAGCATGATTATATAAAAAATAAATGTTTTGTCAATGGATTTTTAAGAGGAATCAGGAAAGAAAAGGATGGCCACAAAGGTTCCAAGTCACGAAGGAAGGGAAATAAAGGCCTTAAAGGTTGTTAAGGTTATAAAGGTAAAGACATTATCAACAGAGTTTTTTCTTTACCTTTATAGCCTTTACAACTTTTATAACCTTCTTATTGCTTTTAAACTAGTAGACTCTTAGACTTTTAGACTACTTATCTATCCGTTGAAGATCGAGACACTGGTGCGGAAATCAGACAGGAGCTCCGGTTTCCGCCTGAGAAGCCTGAGGGATTTGATCAGGATCTGGCTGGCCACATACGCGTCGAAATCAGGCTGGTGGTGCCGGCCGAAATCAAGCTCGAACAGTTCGGCCATGTTGCCGATATTGGCCTTATTGATATCAAAGAGCTTCTTGGCCAGTTTGCACGTGTCCACATGGACACAGTGGAGATTTTTTCTGTATTTCTGGAGATAGAGATGGTTGTACATGTTATAGTCGAATTTCGTGCCGTGCGCCACGAATATTTTATCATAATTGAACATTTTTTCCAGTTTCTCAAAGATCTTCTCGACCTTGGGATAACGGGGATTGTTCACCTGGCTGGTCTTGATGCCGATGAGCTTTTCAATGAATTCCGGTATCTCCCGTTCGGGATTGATGAGGGTCGAGAATTTTTTCGTGATCTTCATCTTCTCGCCCCTGGGCTGAACGATACAGAGTCCTACTGCCGTGATCTTATGGCCGTCAGAAAGATTACCGCCGGTATTCTCAAAATCAACGACAAAATAAGCGTTTTTCTGAAAGTAATCCAGGTCCATAGCTTCAATGTTTCGAACCAGCTTGCTCATACGGATTTAATAAAGTAATTATTAAAAATAAATCAAGGGAAATTTGCCGGTTGTCAAGGATTAATAGACCATAAAGGAAGGGATAAAAAGATAGCCACTAAGGCACCAAGGCACGAAGAAAGGAATCAGTTTTCAGGAATCAGGAAATTCAAGCCTTGTTTTTGAGCCTTTGTGTCTTCGTGGTTATCCTTTTCTTCCCTCATCCTAAAAAATATTGAAATTATTTTATAAATATATATTCTTATCAACAGGAATTTTTTATGGATAAAACCAGGATCAGCCGCATCATTCAGGAACAAATCCGCTTTTTTTCCGGCGGGGAGACAAAAAAGATCTCTTTCCGCATCCGGCAGCTTAGAATCCTGAAAAAGGCTGTTATACAGAATCAAGAGCTTATCCTGGATGCTTTAAGAAAAGACCTGGGAAAACCGGAATTCGAAGCGTACATGGCGGAGATCTACGCCATCAAACAAGAGATCGGTTTTACCCTCCGGCATATCAGGAAATGGGCCAGGCCGAGGAATATACCGACTCCTTTTACCCAGCATCTGGGACGCGGCAGGTTCCAGCCTGAGCCGTACGGCGTAGCCCTCATCATCGCGCCCTGGAATTTCCCGTTCAACCTGGTCATGGTCCCCCTTGTGAGCGCCGTGGCAGCCGGGAATTGCGCTGTGTTAAAACCGTCCGAAGTAGCGCCCCATACGTCAAAAGTGGTGGCCCGGATCATCAGCAAATATTTCCCTCCTGAATATATCACGGTCGTTGAGGGAGGCGTGAAGGAGACACAGTTACTTTTGGAACAAAAGTTCGATCGTATCTTCTATACCGGTTCCCCTGCTGTGGGGAAGATCATTATGAGGGCAGCCTCCAGGAACCTGATACCGGTGACACTGGAACTGGGGGGAAAGAGCCCCTGTATCATTGACAGGAACGTTCCTCTGCTTGCCGCGGCCAAACGCGTTGTCTGGGGAAAATTCTATAACGCGGGCCAGGCTTGCGTGTCCGTCGATTATGTAGTGGTTCACAGGGAGATCAAGGAACAATTCATCCGGATTGTCCGGGACCTGTTAAGCAAGTTCTTTGGTCCGGACCCCGTGCACAATCCTGACATGGCCCGTATCATCGATGAAAAGCATTTCAGCCGCCTTACCGGATACCTGAAGAGCGTGAAGAACATCGTCATCGGCGGGCAATGGGATAAAAAAAACCTGACCATCGCGCCTGCTGTACTGGACCATGTCCAATGGACCGACCCTATCATGAAGGAGGAGATATTCGGGCCTATCCTTCCTGTGCTGGAATATGAGGATCTGGAGGATGTCATCCGCCGGATCAACGGAATGCCGAAACCATTGGTCCTTTATTTATATACACGGAATAATAAAGTTCAGAGGCAGGTCGTAGAGCGGACCTCGTCCGGCGGCGTCTGCATCAACGATTCCGTGGTCCAGTTCCTTAATCTTAATTTTCCGTTCGGAGGCATCGGCAACAGCGGGATGGGAAAATACCACGGTAAAGCCGGTTTTGACGCGTTCACCCATAACAAAGCTGTTTTTAAAAAATCATTTCTGATAGACCTGTTTTTCTTCAGATATCCGCCCTTTACGAAACTGCACAGGTTTTCCCGGAGATTTTTCTGATCTCCATCCCTTTTGCAAGGAGTTCCCATGATCACTCTTGAATACAGTTCGATGTGCCTGAACGAGGATAATTACCGGGAGCGGATCGATCAGGCCCAAAAATTAGCCGGGGACAGCCGGATCCGGATAGGGATACAGATCCATAATTCCATTGAAAAAGGGCTGTTCGAAAAACTGATCGCTCTGAAAGGTGAGCTGCCCATCACCGTCCATTCCCCGGTCTTTTCGAAATATTTCATCAACCTGGCCCATCCTGACTTTAACCCTGCGGACGCCATTTTAAAAGAAAGCGTCAGGTACCTGGAAAGGGCAGGTACCCGGCTCCTCTTTTTTCACGGTTTTTTCATGACAGAGGAGATGATCCTGCATGACATGAAGAATTACAGGAAAACCATGCAGGACAATATCCCGGAGAAGTACAGCTATAACCGGTCGTTCATCATGAACCCGGAGTTCTTTGATACGGAAGAATTCCGGAAATACAGGCAGACCTTCATCAGGAACTATGAAAAAGCAAGGAACCTTTATCCGGACTACATTATCTGCCTGGAGAATGATTTTACCGGCATCGGCAGCGGTTTGCAGAGGCCCCGGGAGATCTTCGAGCTGGTCCATGACCTCTGGTTCGACCTGGGCCATTTCTGGTGTTCCTCCCTCCTGTTCGGCTTCGATTATTACGAGATGTGCGACCGCATCATCAGGGAGAAGAAGATACACGGGGTCCACATCAACCATAACCTGATGAACAGCCGGACAAAGATCGAGGACCTGAAGGATTCGCATACCCATCTGCATGTCAAGAGCGACCAGGACCTGGGCCCGGTTATACGGAAACTGCGGGATAAAGGAGTAGAGGTCTTTACCCTTGAGATCCTGGACGGAGATATAGAGGATATGAAGATACTGTACGACTGGATCTGTTCGTAGAGCGGAAAATTTTCGCCACAAATAAAGCCTTTGCTCCCTTTATAACCTTAATAACCTTTTTAAATTCCTGATTCCTTCTTCGTGGCAGAAGAACGGCATTCAAAAATATCTTTTTTCTGCCGAAAATAGAGTATGGATTTCAGGAAAGTACTCTTATTTGTGATCTTGATCGGCGGGACAATGCTCCTTATCAGCAATAAGTTCAGCTATTCCTTTTTTAAACGCATATTCCAGGTGAATCTCTCTGACCAGGCCGGGATCCAGGTCCAGGAAAAGGCCAAGATCGAGGATATCGAGGATATGATCTATATCCCGGAAGTTAAGAATTTCAAGGAATATTTCCTGAAAAAGATAAACAGCAGTGCTTATATCGAGATCGTGATACCGGAAAATATCCTGTATCTGTACCGCTGGAACGGAAAAGCCAATACTTTTGACGTGTTCAGGAAATACCCGGTCTCCATCGGTAAATCCATGACCCAGACTCCTATCGGCGAAGGGGTCATCTATACCAAGGGCCATATTCTGTTCAAATATCTGTACGGTCCACTGTTCGGCCAGGTCGTGACCATCGGCCATGACGAGTTCGGCGGCGAGTTCCAGATCCCGTACGAATCCATGTTCGGACTGTACATGATCGTGAACCAGACGGACCGCTACGTGATCCATTCCACCACAGAGTACTGGACCACAGGCCAGGCTGTGTCCGGAGGATGCGTCAGGCTCCTTATCCCGGACATGCTCGAACTGTATCCTTTTATCGAGCCGCCTATCCGTGTGAGGATCAAATACCAGGTGTTCAACCTTGAAAAGGAACTGCTGACTATTTATCCGGACGTATACAGGAAATACACGAACCTGTACAACGCCCTGCTTGATTTTTTCAGGTCCCATAACATCAATCCCATTATCTTCGACCAGGACAAGATCAAGAAAGCTCTTTTCGGCGATCTGCCGGAAACCATTTCCCTGAACGATATCCTGGACGAGTATTTCGTAAAAAAGAACGTGATGTTCAAGGATATCAGGCTGGAATACGAAAATTTTCTCTCTGAAGATAAAGACATCAAGATCAATGCATTCACCATACCAAATAAATGATCCTGCTTTTCTCCTGGTCGATGATCCTGTCCCGCACAGCGGGAAGTTTAATATGGAATTCGACGAATGGCTCTTCACGCTTCTTCAGCAGGGAAGGATAAAGAACGCTCTCCGTATCTATGAGTGGGAAGGACCGGTCATCACGTACGGCCTTTTCCAGGCCATCGGGAAGGATATCAATAAAGATGAATGCGCGAAAGACCGCGTCGAACTGGTGAAAAGGCCGACCGGCGGCCGCGCCATCCTCCATTACCGGGAGCTTACGTTCTCCCTGGTGCTCCATCCCGGTTCCATCGAACCGTATGATTTCCGGAACAGCTTTCTCCTGGCCGCTGACCTGATTACGGATTCGTTCGCGGATCTGAACATCAAAGCTTCCGTGAATTTAAAGCCTCATAAATATGAAGAGAAAGCTCTTTGCTTCCAGTCCCTTTCCCAGTACGAGATCATTGACACGAACGGGAACAAGCTCACGGGCATTGCCCAGCATTTCACAAAAGAAGGCGTGCTCATCCAGGGAAGCATCCCGTTAAAAAGCAATGAGGAAAATAACAAATATTTTAATCTCAGGAAGAAGATCAGCCTTACCAGTGAATTGATAGAACGGAACACGGAACCCGGAGAGATGCGCCGCTCGCTTCTGGCCGCCGCCGCCCGAAAATTCAAACTTGCTCCTTTTTTTGAATAGGAATCAATTCGTAGCGGTGTGCCTGGTAGCAACATTTCACGTGCCTGGTAGCGACACACCTTCAGGTGTGTCGATTGCCCTGCGTTTTTCTATTCAATCCCCCCGAAAACCAATTGACATTTTAATTCAATAGAATAAATTTTATATTGTAGCGGCGGGTCTTGAGACACGTTGGATGCTTTGTCGTGTGATCGATCACGATACCTGAAGGTATCATGCTGCAGCCGGGGGATGGCGCGCGTTTTTCAGAGGAGAGGAGAAGACCCATGACCAGGATCATTTCTGTATCCAGAAGGACCGATGTCCCGGCTTTCTATCCGGACTGGTTCATGAACAGGCTGAAAGACGGATTTGCGGGATATGTGAATCCTTTCAGCGGGAAGAGGCATCTTGTCTCCCTTGAACCTGAGGATGTCCTTTGTTTCGTTTTCTGGTCCAAGGATTTAACGCCGTTCAGGAATGCTTTAAAGTACCTGGACAGGACAGGATATAAGTTTTACTTCCATTATACAATTACAGGCTTTCCAGGGTATCTGGAATCCGGGGTAACGGATACAGAGAAGAATATTTCCTTTTTGATAGAATTGAGCGACCTGTATTCAGCAGACCGTGTGGTCTGGCGGTATGATCCCATTGTGATGACCTCAGAACTGGATCATTCGTTCCATGTCAGGAATTTTATGTCCCTGGCCGGGAAGCTGAAAGGCCGTGTGAAACGCTGTTATTTCAGTTTTGTCCAAATGTACGGTAAAGTGAAGAAGAATTTCGACCTGCTGAAGGAAAGGGCGGGGATAAATATCCTTGAGCCGGATACAGAATTCCGCGCAGGCCTGGCCAGTGAACTGGCTGTGATCGCTGAAGATTACGGGATAGAGTTATACTCCTGCTGCGGGGATGAACTGGTCCGGGACAGGGTCCGGAAAGCCCATTGCGTGGACAGGGACCTGGTCTCAAGCCTGTCTGGTCCGCAGGGCCGGAGCCTGAAAGAAAAGCCTACGCGCGAAGGATGCGGCTGCGCTGAGAGTACGGATATCGGCGCATACGATACCTGTGTCCATGGATGTGTTTATTGCTACGCGAACATCAATAAAGAGAAAGCATCAAGCCTTTATAAAGAGCATGATAAGGATTCAGCATTCCTGGGGTATCCCAAAGACCTTTCGGACAAATGGCTTAAAGAGCTTGAGTAAAACTGCTGTAACTTTACACCTGCTGTTTCCGGCTGCCGGCGATCAGCTTCAGAACAGGAAGGGAACTGAAAAGGAAATAAAGCGCGAGCAGAAACAGGGCAATGGCGATCATTCCCACGGCAGTCAGTTTATAGACCATGATAAGCTGGAACAGGGCAAAAAGCGTCACAGCCAGCATGAAGAGCATGGGCAGCGCTGTCAGCAGCGGATTCTTATTGGTCTTAATAAGCCAGACGGACATGACCAGCAATACCAGGGCTGCCAGGAGCTGGTTGGATGCGCCGAACACAGGCCAAATCGCCCTATATGCAGGGATGATATTCCCGTTCGCATCTTTGATGTCGATCAGGGAAAATACCAGGGGCAGGATAATGGTAATG
>JAQTRT010000116.1 GCA_028711675.1 bacterium
CATCACAGGGCTTTCCCGGGAGGATCTGCTGGACACGGATTTTACCGGTTATTTTACGGATGTCCAGAAGGCCAGACAGGGGAACCAGTGGCTGTTCAATGAAGGCTCGTTGAGGGATTATGTGCTGGAGATCAAGCATAAGGACAATACCATTACTCCGGTCCTCTATAATGCGTCTGTTTACTGGGACACGGAAGGAAAGATCATGGGCGCCATTGCCATCATCCGCGATATCACGCAGCTTAAGCAGGCGGAAAAGGCATTGCGCGAGAGCGAGAATAAGTTCCGCGTCCTGGCTGAAACAACCTCTTCCATCTTTTTTATCCATAAGGACGGCCAGATCCTTTATGTTAATCCGGCCGGATTGGCGCTTACAGAATACTCTGAAGAAGAACTTCAAAGAATGAAGATATGGGAGATCATCCACCCGGATCACAAGAAGATTGTGATGGAAAGAGCAGCCGCCCGGGCGCGCGGGGACCATGCTCTTGAACATTATGAGATGAAGATCGTTTCCCGGTCAGGCAAGGTGTACTGGCTGGACCTGAGAGCAGCTCCCATTGAATTCAATAACCAGAGATGTATTATCGGGACGTGCTTTGATATTACGGAGCGGAAAAAAGTTGAGGAAGAACTTCAGATCGAGCATCAGCAGCTTTTATCCATTTTTGACAGTATCGACGAAGTGATCTATGTCACAGACCCAGTAACGTATGAAGTCCTTTATCTGAATCAGGCGGCGAAAAAGACAGTAGGGGATATTATAGGACAGAAGTGTTATAAAGGCCTGCAGAATCTGGATTCCCCCTGTCCTTTCTGCACAAATCAGCATATATTCGGGGATAACCTGGGAAAGAGCTATGTCTGGGAATTCCAGAACAAGGTTACACAGCAGTGGTATCATTGCGTGGATAAGGCCATCAGATGGCCGGACGGCCGGATGGTCCGTTATGAGATGGCCATCAATATCCATGAAAGAAAAATGATTGATGAGGAACGCCACCAGATCCAGAAAGACCTGGAGAACCAGGTCAGGGAAAAAACCTCGGAACTGGTTAAACTGAACGAGCAGTTAAGTGAAAAACAAAAACAGCAGAAAGCACTGCTGGACAGTATCCCGGATATGGCCTGGCTCAAGGACAAGGAGAGCCGGTTCATCGAAGTGAACCATGCTTTTGTCGATGCCGCGGGTATGGCAGCCGAAGAGCTGAAGGGCAAGACGGATTATGATGTCTGGCCCAAGGACATGGCTGATCGATACAGATCTGATGACAGGATAGTCATGCAAACCGGTGTGATGAAAAAAACAGAAGAGCCGTTAATTGATCAGAATAAAAGAGAATCCTGGATCGAGGCCATCAAGGTTCCCATTTTCAATGACCGAAATGAAGTGATCGGTATTGCCGGTATAGCCCGGGATATAACACGGTGGAAAACAGCGGAGGAAATTTTATTAAAGGCCCAGACCGAATTGGAGGATATGATCCATAAACGGACGGATGAACTGGCTAAAGCCAATGAGGTCCTGAAAGAAGAGGTCGCGGAAAGGACAAAGGCAGAGGAGACCATACGGCATCTGGCTTACCATGACGCTCTGACCGGCCTTCCCAACCGTATGCTGTTCGATGACAGGATCAATATTACACTGGCCAGCGCAAAGCGGAACAAGGAGAAGGCAGCTGTGATGTTCCTGGACCTGGACAAGTTCAAGGACATCAACGATAAATTAGGGCATAATATCGGCGATCAGCTGCTGAAAGCCGTAAGTGAACGGCTTGTCAAGCTTCTCCGCAAGAACGATACCATTGCCAGGATGGGCGGTGATGAGTTTATCCTTCTGCTTACCGAACTGACGCGTGATGAGTTTGCCAGCGAGATAGCCAATAAGATCTTAAAGATGTTCCAGGAACCGTACACGATAGATACCAATGAGATCCATATAACGGCCAGTGTCGGTATCGCCATTTATCCGGAGGACGGGACTGATACGGAATCGCTTGTGCAGAATGCCGACATTGCCATGTATTATGCCAAGGAACAGGGACGGAACCAGTATTTCCGCTACAATAAGAACATCAACGCTAAAGCATAAATATAATTTTCATCAATAAGGAGCACGTTGCCATGGAGCATCTGGAAAGACTGGATGGTTTAAACCTGTCCGCATCTATTAAAAAGCAGATCCGGGAATGGCTGAAAGAAGATTATGATGCGGAGACACGGAACGAGATATCCCGCCTGATCGCGGATAAGAACGAGAAAGAACTGCTTGACCGTTTTTTCATGGACCTTGAATTCGGGACCGGCGGGCTCAGGGGTGTTATGGGAGCGGGAAGCAACCGGATGAACAAATATAATATATGGAAGGCTACGCAAGGATTGTCCAATTATCTTATCCGGAAGTATAAAAAGAACATCAAGGCCGTGATAGCCTATGATTCAAGACGGAATTCGAAGGAGTTCGCCCTGGAGACGGCCCTGGTTTTTGGCGGCAATGGCATCATGACCTATCTGTTCCCGTCTCTGAGGCCTACTCCCGTGCTCTCGTTCTGCGTGAGGTATCTGAAGGCGCAGACCGGTATTGTCATCACGGCCAGCCATAATCCGCCGGAATATAACGGTTATAAAGTTTACGCTCCGGACGGCGGCCAGGTCATTTCTCCCGAGGATAAGGAAATTATCCGGAATGTACGGAAGATCACGGACATTCGGGCCATCAAAAGGCTGACCGAGGAAGATGCCAGGAAAAAAGGAATGCTGGTTGATGCCGGATACAAAGAGGACGAGGCTTATCTCCTTGAAGTGAAGAAACTTTCTTTGAATCCTGAGATCATCCAGAAGGTTTCGAATGTGCTGAAGATCGTATATACGCCTATCCATGGTTCCGGGAATATCCCGGTCCGGAGTTCCCTGAAAAGTTTCGGTTTCAGGAATGTCTTTGTGGTTCCGGAACAGGAACGGCCGGACGGGAATTTTCCCACTGTTAAATCACCCAATCCCGAGGAAGCATCCAGCCTGGAACTGGGCTTGAAATTATGCCGTGAAAAAGATGCCGATATCCTGCTGGCTACTGACCCTGACAGCGACCGCCTGGGCGTGGCTGTGAAGAACAAGAACAGCGGTTATGACCTGCTGACCGGCAACCAGATCGTGTCGCTGCTGACCCATTATATCCTTTCCCAGCTGAAAGAAAAAGGCAGGCTCCCGAAGAACGGCCTTATCATCAAGACCATTGTCACGACAGACCTGATGAAACGGATCGCGGATGATTTCCAGGTAAGGACCATGGACGTGCTGACGGGTTTCAAGTATATCGGGGAACAGATCAAGATAAATGAAAGATTAAAACAATCCGGAAAACCCTTCTGGGAGTACATTTTCGGCGGGGAGGAGAGTTACGGTATGCTGGCCGGTACTTTTGTGAGGGACAAGGACGCGGTGAGCGCATCCTCCCTGTTCGCTGAAATGGCGGCATTTTTAAAACACCGGAACAGCTCAACAGCCGAATACCTGGATGATATCTTCAGGCGATACGGGTATCATAAGGAGATCCTGAAGTCATTGACCCTGAAGGGGATGGAAGGGATTTCCCGGATCAAGGCTATCATGGATGTTTTCCGGAACAAACCGCCGGATTCCATAGGCTCCCTGAAGATCAGGAGCATTGGCGACATCCAAAAGAACCGGATCATCAACACAGCCGATAAAAAGGTCCTGGGAAAGTACGATCTGCCCAGATCCGATGTGCTGGTCCTGATGCTGGACGAGGATATTAAAATCACCATGCGGCCTTCAGGCACCGAGCCCAAGATTAAGTTTTATTTTGCAGCTTCCGGGCAGGCGCAGGATGACCTGGAAGGAACAAAAAAAAGGATCGATGAGCGGATCGACAGGATCAGGGACGATCTTATGCAAACGGTTCAGGCTATCATCGCTGTTCCGTAGAGAGACTCAATCAGTTTATGGGATACAATGAGCCATATCGAACTTAATGAATCAGAAAGAGCGGAACTGATCCGGAAAGGGAATCAGCTGTTCAATTCAGGGAAGATAAAAGAAGCAGCCCGGGTCTTTGAGACTGTGAAATACGGTGACGGCCTGATCCGGATAGCGAATCATTATTACAAGAAAAAGGAGATGGTCCAGGCTATCCTGTACTATAAAAAGGCCGGATACACAAAACCCATTGAGGCGCTGGCGCCGGAGATCATCATGGTCTTAAAAACCTGGCTGGATGAGGGACAATAGAAAAAATGACGGAACATAAAATACTGATCATCGACGATGAAGAGCTCATCAGGAAGGTGCTGAACGTTAAGATCCGGGAGACCGGGCACGAAACTTTGCTGGCTCAGAGCGGCGAAGAAGCTATCCGGATGCTCAAGGAGAACAAGGTCGAACTTGTTTTCTGCGATGTGCTCATGCCGCAGATGAACGGTTTTGAGGTACTGCAGTACATCAAGAAGAACCATGAGGACGTGATCGTGATCATCATGACCGCGTATGCTAATTTAAAGACCGCTATCAAGGCATTTGATTACGGCGCTTTTGATTACCTGATCAAACCCTTTACCATGGAGGAGATCCCGTTCCTGATAAACAGGGCTCTTGTCTTCAGGGACCTTCTGATGAAGAACAAGGAATTGGAGGGAAAGAAGAAGGGTGCACCGGCGTTCAGTGAAGTGATCGGAATGAGCGATTATATCCAGAGCCTTCGTCAGGACCTGAGCCGGGTGACACAGGATAACAAGCCGGTCCTGATCACAGGTCCTTCCGGTACAGGGAAAAAATTTCTGGCCGGATTACTGGCCGGATATTTCAATCAGCAGGCCGAAAGTCCTCATTATATCAATTTCCTGGGTGATATCAGGAACAAGGAAGAAGAGATCAAGGGCCTGTTCCATCCTGGCTTTACCGGCAGGTTTAAAAGCCATTCCGCTATTATCGAGAACTGCGATGCCATTCATTTCTCGCTGCAGACGCTCATCCCCGGCCAGGTCCAGCCTGACGTGAAATATTTTTTTCTCACGCAGGAGAGGATCACTCCCGCCAATTACAGGAAATTTTTTATTCCCGAGTTCTACAGCCTGGTACAGGAGAACATAATCCGGACCATTTCCCTTAAAGAACACAAGGAGGATATCCCCCTTCTCATCCGGCATTTTCTGGAAAAATACAATACCCGTTATAATAAAAAGATCAAGGATTTCGATAAAGATTCGTTCTATTATTTCCTTTACTACCACTGGCCCCATAATATCCGGGAACTGGAGCATATGATCGAGAAAGTGGTCATGCTCTCCCAGGACAACATCATCAAGATAGAGCTGCTCCATGAGTTCATCAAGGACCAGGAGGACATGAAGCTGGTGCTTTTCAACACGCGTTTGAAATATAAGGATGCCCTGCGCATATCCCACCAGCAGGTGGACCAGTATTATATCCCGGCCAGCCTTAAAGCAACGGATAATAATAAGACTAAGGCCGCTAAGCTCCTGGGTATCAGCCTTCGCCAGTTCCAGTATAAATGCAAAGAACTGGGGATATGAGAATAAAGCGGGGTATTATACAGGGAGTGTCATTATTTACGGCATCGAATAGAGGGCAGCCTGGAAAGACCCACTGTTTTATTAAATGGTATATCAGGTCTTCGTAGCGGCTTCTTCCGGTGCGACGGTTACCTGTCATATGTCAGATACCGATATTATTTTTGATATTATTTTTTCCGGGAGAGTATGCTGGGGAGGAAGGATTCGAACCCTCACAGACAGATCCAGAGTCTGTTGTCCTGCCATTAGACGACTCCCCAAAATCAGGGCCGAGATAAATTAATATAGAAATTTTTTTAAAAGTCAATAAGAATTTATAAATTAAGTGTGGTCTGCCGGGTGTTGAAAGAATCACCTCAGCCGGCCTTGTACTTTCCTTTTTTATCAGCGATTTTCAGGGGTTTATAATAACCCTGGATATCTTTGTACTGGCTGATGAATTTAATGATACCTGTGATAAAATTCAGTTCTTCGTCGTTCATCCGGCATAATTGCTTCAGTAAAAGATCCCGTTTCTCGTTTTGTTTTTGTTCTGATCCCAGGAATTGCTCCACGGGGTGATCGGTAAAGAAGTATTCGGGCCGTACATGCATGGCTTCCGCTATTTTTTTAATGATCTTCAGGGACGGGTTCTGCTCTTCTCTCTCTATCTTGCCTATGTATGAATAATCGATTCTTCCTTTTATCCTCGCAGACAGTTCTTTTTGTGTAAGCCCGAGTTTTTTCCGTAATACTTTAAGGCGTTTTCCTATTTCCATGATAGGTGTATAATAATATTAAATTTCAAAGAAGTCAAGGCAAATAAAATAAATAGGATAAATAATCTATTTTTTACTTGACAATAGGATATTAAAATATATAGTATGGATAACCGGGGGTTTAAGTAAGGGTAATGTTTTGAATACCAAATAAGGCTTTTGGTCCGGCTGCCGACAGGGGGAGAAGAGATGAACGATCTGAAAAATCCTGTTCTATCCATAAATATTTATTCTTAAACAAGCAGGTACAGCATGAAAAAAATATTACTGGTTGATGATGAGATTGATCTGCTGCGGATCATTAAAAAAATGGTGGATGATGATGTGGTGTTTGACCGTGCCTGTAACGGCCGTGAAGGGCTTGACCTTTTCCACCAGAATAAATATGACCTGATCATCACAGATTATGAAATGCCGGTTTTAAATGGTTTGGAAATGATCATGGGTATCCGGAAAACGGATTATTCCATCCCTATTATCCTGGTCAGCGGAAAAGGCGCCCTTATCCTGAACAATATCTCGGTCATTGAGAAATCCGCTGATCTGAAAAAGCTGAAAAAAACAATATCAGACCTGCTCGGACCTGAAATGATCAGGTAAAAGTAAAAAATTTTTTGAGATGTTTTTTGTATATAAAAATTATGAAGTATATCATCCGTCCAGGGATTGAAAAGATCAAAGACCTCCCGGTCAAGAACCAGCCGCGGGAGAAATTAAGGCTTTTCGGGCCTGAATCATTGAGTAATTATGAACTCCTGGCAATTATCCTGAACAACGGGTCCAGGTCCGAGGATATCCTTTCGCTTTCCAAAAGGATCCTGAACGATTACGGCCAGATCGAGATCATGAATTACAGGAATGTTGATAATATCCAGAAGCATTTTAGCCTTTCTTTTGTCAAAGCCTGCCAGATCGTGGCGACACTGGAACTTGGATCGCGGCTGTTCAACCGTGTCCCTGAGAATAACATCATCCTCAACACGCCGAAAAAGGTCTTTGAATATGTTAAAGATATGCAGAATCTGAAAAAAGAGATTTTCCGGGGCCTTTATGTGAACATCAAGAACCGGTTGATCCATGATGAGATCATTACCATGGGCAATAATATCGAGAATATCATTGTACCGCCCCTGATCTTTTATCCTGCCATCAACTGTTATGCACAGGGTATCATCCTTGTCCACAACCATCCTTCACAGGATAAAAAGCCCAGCAAAGAGGATATGCTTGTCACGAAGAACATGATCGAGGCAGGCGATCTTCTCCGGATGCCTGTCCTTGATCATTTGATCATTGTGAAAAATGATTATTTCAGTTTTAATGAGAACAGGATGATGAAGGTAAAAAATTTCATGAACGGCTCAGCAGGATCTTGAGACGGATAAAACGCGTTGAGCCGGGCAGGAAAAAATCAATTCAAGGAGGATTAATATGAAATACCGGGGTTCTGTATCCTTTATCCTTATTGTTATTCTTCTGATCTTCATTTTCTTCGTGCCTCTCCTTTGCCTGGAAATCACTGAAGATAAAAAGGTCCCGGTCAAGTGCGGAATGCACTTTATCATGGACACCGGTCTGGGGAACCTGTCAAGCCTTTATTTTACATATGGTGAGAAACAGTTCAGTATCGGACTCGGGTGCGGTTATCTTTATTATACTGATCAGGATTCCCGAAATTCCATCCATGCCTTGTCCCCTAATCTGATCATCAGCACCACAGTAGGAGACCTTGTTGTTCTCAGGGAAAGGGTGGGATATGATTTTATCGCAAAAAAAGGGGATAAATTCCGTATCATGGGGTATGTTTTTTCTTCTGACTTCCTGTTAAAGATACTCAGGCTGAAAGAGAGCTGTTTTTGCGGAGGAGTCAGCCTTCCCGTCCTGATCGGGGAAGAAAGCGTGGATATGGATACTACGATCGGTATCAGTTACATGGTTGATCTTTAAACAGAATATCCGCCAGGTCCAGGCTGTAGTCTGTTGATCATGAAAAAAGGCAATTAGTGAAAGGAGGTATCAATATGTCCGCGGACCAGAAAAAAAACCGTTTAAGGATCATGCTTCTGCTGTTCCTCTGTTCTCTTTTTTCAGAGCCAATATGGTCAGGGGTCCTGACACGAGGCAGGATCATATACGAGACATCAGGATTGAAAAAGAAGGATAATGAAAAAAATAAAATGATACAGGGAACTATGGAATCAGGCACAGGCCTGGATGACGCGTGTGAAAATAACGTTATGCAGAATTTTGAATTCTGGGATCATGAGGGAAAGCGGAGGACAGGCGCTTATGCGGCTGTTGACCCGGCTTGGGTCCTGGATTCCGTAAATTACGGGCCGCAGGCCGGATTGAGCGGCCTTTATAAGCCTGTTCCGGCCTGTTATGTGAGACAGGGTATCAGTTATGGGGTGAACAGTTCTTTGACCGGTACCCTTGTCCTGCCTCTGGCAGGGGATGTGCTGAGCGGGACTAAATACGGGACCAATGGAACAGAATTCACGGGAACGCTTGTGATGGGGACGAATGAACCGGGCACTATAACGAACGACGCGACATCAGGAGCGGTCCTGTCTGACAGGGAATTCTGGCTTGGGAACGGTAAAAGATATAACGGAAAATATACAGGCGCGGCATCGAGCAACGTAAGAATGGGCGTGATGTACGGTTCGAACATGAATACAGCAGGGACGTATCTGGCGGACAGCACAGCCGGCAGCCAGGATGTACGGTATAATAAGGTCTCTTACAGCAATGGCTTAAAAAGAACCGGTGAACTCAGAGACCGGGGAGACCAGCTGGGATCAGACGGGAGTCTTGTGATAATCATCTCCAATGGAATACATATTGGAAAGATTGTAAAAGCGTCAGACAGTAATCTGGTCGCGGATAACATCCGAAA
>JAQTRT010000117.1 GCA_028711675.1 bacterium
AACAGCGCCTTTCATACCCTGACTAGCCGGTGTGAGTATGATCTCGGCACCGAATATTTTCAGGAGCTTACGGCGTTCCAGGCTCATGGTCTCAGGCATGGTAAGGATAAGCCGGTATCCTTTTACCGCTGCCACATAAGCCAGGCCGATCCCGGTGTTGCCGCTTGTGGATTCAATGATGACCGTGCCTTTTTTCAGTTTTCCTTTTTTTTCGGCATCTTCGATCATGGCCAGAGCAACCCTGTCCTTAACGCTGGCCAGGGGATTGAAGAATTCCAGTTTGGCCGCTATGGATGCATGCAGGCCTTGGGTCAGCCTGTTGATCCATACCATGGGGGTCTTTCCTATCAGGCTGGTTATATCTTTTACGATGCTCATGAAATGCCTCCTCGTCACTATCAGGTCAGTATTGATTATAATCAATGATAATAAAACGTCAATACCGTCCTGTAAAAGGATTGGGCTGGTTCATTTCCAGTATACCAATTTTTATTGATTTTTAAATAATTATGATTACATTAATTCTCGATGGAACTTAAAAAAACATATAAATTTGATTGCCGATTCTTCTCGGGATATAAACCATGCTCATTCAAGCGGGAAAATTGTATCGGCTGTAAAAAATACGCGCCGAAAGCCAGGATCATTTTACTGATCCACCTGGAGGCCATGGGCGCCGTGCTCCAGACAACGGGCATGCTGGCTCCGTTAAAACGGAAATATCCGGAAAGTTTCCTGATCTGGGTCACGGACGCATCCGCGCTTCCTCTTCTGGAGAACAATCCTCTCATTGATACACTCATGCCCTTCAATTTCGATACTTACATGAGCCTGAAAAAAATGAAGTTCAGCCTTATCCTTAATGTGGATAAATCGCAGAAATCCGCCGGCCTGGCCATGGACCTGACAGGAGCCAAAAAAATGGGATTCCGGATGGACGGTTCCGGGGCCATTATCCCGTTCAATAAGGAATCCGGATACCATTATCACCTGGGTTTGAACGATACCTTGAAGTTTAAAAAAAACCGGAAGACCATACAGGAATACCTGGCTGAAAGCTTTTGCCTGACATTCCGGAAGGACGAATATATTTTATCGTTGAGCCCGGCCCAGAAAGAATACATCCGGAAATATAAGGAAGAAAAGGGTATCACGGACCGGGATATCGTGGTGGGTTTTAACACGGGTTGTTCCGAACTGTACCCCAATAAAAAGCTGGATAAGGACCATATCCAGGATCTGATCATAAAGATACACCAGGACTTTCCCGGTATCAGGATCGCCCTGTTCGGCGGCAGGGCCGAGACCGAACGGAACGAGCAGATCGCCCGGTCTCTTCCTTTTCCCGTCATCAACACGCCCACGACCCTTGGCCTGCGGACAGGTGTTGCGGTCATGGATATTGCGGATATCATCGTGACAGGCGATACCCTGGGCATGCATATCGGCATCGGCCTGAAAAAAGAGATAGTGGTCTGGTTCAATGTCTCGTGCAGCCGGGAGATCGAACTGTACGGCCGCGGGGAAAAGGTGCTCGCTCCGGTAGCCTGCAGCCCCTGCTGGAAGCGGGAATGCGATTCCCTGGTCTGCTTTGAGAAGACCGATCCGAATGAAATTTATAAGGCGGTCCAACGCGAGATTGAAAAGGTCAAAACCAACAAGAATACTGGTCATCAGGCTTAAGCCTGTCGGCGATACGGTCCTTATCTCGGCCGTGTTCAGGAACCTGAAAAGGCTCTTCCCCGGCAGTCTGATCGATGTCGTGATCTATCCTTCCGCCCTGGCCGGACTGGGTGAGAACCCCTCTCTTCACAGGATACTGGTCCTGAAACGGAAAAACCTGAGCAAGCTCTTCTTTTATTTCACCCTTATCTTCCGGCGTTATGATATCACACTGGATTATATCAATAATCCCACTTCCTGCCTGATCTCCCTGTTCGCTCATGCCGGGATCCGGATCGGCCGCAATCTGGGACGTAATTTTTTTTATACGCATAAATACGACTATCAGGACAGAGTGTACAGCGCTATCCGCAGTTTATATCCGCTCCGTTTTTTAGGATTGAAAAGTTTCAGGGATTATCAGCCGGAGTTCTTTTTGGCCGGCAGCGATCTGCAGCGTTCGGACGGGATCCTGAAAAAAACCGGGGTCCGGCCCGGTCAAAAGCTGATAGGTATATTTGTCTCGGCCAAGTATCCCGCCCGGAAGTATCCGGCGGAAAGCTTCAGCCGCCTGGCTTGTCTTATCCGGAGGGATTTTTCCGCGACGATCCTGTTCCTTTTCGGCCTGGGGGATGAGGATTCCATTCAGCGGATCAGGAAGACGCTCCCTTCTTCCGGGAGGTTTATCTTTATACCCGATTCCATCTCCATCGGCGAAATGGCCGGGATCATGAAGAAATTAAAGTTTCTCATTACGAACGATACAGGACCCAAGCATCTGGCCACCAGTCTGGGTATCCCGACCCTGACCCTTTTCTTTTCCACGGATGACAAGGTCTGGAACCCGCCGGACAGAAGAAAGTTCAGTATTATCCGGCCCGGGATCGTTTGCAGCCCGTGCAATAAACTGAAATGTGATACACTGGATTGCTTGAACGTTCTGACGCCTGAAGAGGTTTATAGAAAATTGAAGCCTGCTTTAAAGAGATATCTGAAATAAAATATTTTTCCGCGGATTATTTCTGCTTTTCGATAAAATCAAGGATCTCGGCCAGGATCTCCTTCCTTTTTATATTCCGGATGACGCGTCCTTTTTTAAAAAGAATGATCCGTCCTCCGGAACCGGCCACGCCGATGTCAGCTTCTCCGGCTTCGCCCGGTCCGTTGACAATACAACCCATGACCGCGACTGTAACATCCTTCCTGATCGGTGAAGTCCTTTGTTCGATCTCATCAGCTGTCCGTTCCACATCGAACCCGGTCCGGCCGCACGTGGGGCAGGCGATCACTTCAACGCTTTTTTTATAAAGCCCCATGTCTTTCAGGAGCCGGTATCCCGCGATCACTTCGTGGACAGGATCACCGGCCAGGGAGATGCGGAGGGTGTCGCCCAGACCTTCATAAAGCAGAATGGCCAGGCCTGCCGCGCTTTTAATGGAACCGGAAAACCGTGTGCCTGCTTCTGTAATACCGATGTGGAGCGGGTAATTCCGTAAACGGCTGAACTTTTTATAAGCCCGGATGGTGGTAAGAATATCGGTGGATTTCAGGGAAACAATAAGGTTCCGGTACTGGAACTGCTCGAATATCCGGATGTGCTCCAGGGCACTTTTGACCAGGGCATCACTGTCGTTCTTCCTGTACCGGCTACGGTCCACTGATCCGCTGTTGGCGCCGATGCGGACCGTTATTTTTTTTTCTTTTACTTTTCTGACCACTTCAGCGATCTTTTCCTTCTGCCTGATGTTCCCCGGATTCAGCCTTAAACTGTCGATCCCTTTGTCCATGGCAGCCAGGGCGATCCTGTGGTCGAAATGGATATCTCCCATCAAGGGAACCCGGGTCCGGGAACGTATGAAAGGGATGTGCTCCGTAGATGCCAGGTCAGGGAGAGCGATCCTCACCAGCCGGCATCCGGCTCTTTCCAGTTCCCGGATCTGGCGGATGATGGCATCCGGTTCATGCACATTCGCGTTGGTCATGGATTCCACGGCAATGGGATGGCTGTTGCCCAGGACAAGTGAACCGATCCTCACAACACGGGTTTTATGTCTTTTTATCATCTGCATCTGTCACTGCGGAAAATTATGGGCCCGGAATCTCAGCTCATGATGATCTTCAGGTAATCAGCGGCATTCTTGATCTTATGGCTGCCTTGGAACAGACCGTATATGTCGTTGATACTTATAAGTACCATGAGTCCCAGTAACAGCATGAGACTCACGTACTGGACCACTTTAATGACATTGTAATTTAATTTGCGTTTGATGAGAGCTTCGAAAAGGAAGATAAGGACATAGGACCCGTCCACTGCCGGAATGGGCAGGAGGTTGAAAAAAGCCAGGGCCAGGCTGATATAAGCCAGTGTGGACAGGGCGTACAGGAGTCCGCCTCTCTGGGCTGTTTCCCCTGTAAAGAAAACGATCTTCACAGGTCCGCTTACTGCTTTCCGTATCTTGATCTGGCCGGAGACCATCAGTTTCAATCCATAGATGATCTCCTGGTATATGGCCAGGGAACGCTTGAAGGCATCGGGCAGGGCGTAAAGCAGGTTCTTTGATTTATTGACGTATATCTCCTCCTGGATGGAGAACTCGGCGCCCATGAACCCGCGGCCGTCCACGTTCTGTGTGGTCAACTGAAAGTCCAGGGCTATTCCCTTTCGCATTATTTTTATGGACACGGCCTGGCCCGGTTTGCGGGAGAGATAATTCTTTAAATCATCGAACGTGCGGATCAGCTGCCGGTCGATCCGGATGATCCTGTCCCCGGGTTTCATTCCGGCTTTCATGGCCGGGCCGTCCTTGACCAGGCTTTTGATGGTATTGTCCACGAAAGGAGTGACGCCTATGACGCTCAGGCCTGTATCGGGATCGATCGCGGACTTGATCCGGATATCCATTTCCCGGCCCTCCCTTTTGATCCTGATCAGGTTCATATCCCGGTCCCCGGTCGTATAGATCTGTTTCTGAAGCATGGCCCAGTTCCTGATGGAGACGTTATTGATGCGGATGATCTCATCCCCGGACAGCAGGCCTGCTGTTTTGGCCGGTGAGGGAATTTCGTTCTTGGCCAGCGTGATCTTGTCCAGGACCGTTATCCTGCTGCTGTATGTGGGCTGTTTGATGCCGATAGCCAGGATAAGGACCAGGAGCAGGAGCCCGAAGATGTAATTAGCCACGGAGCCGGCCATGACAATGGCCAGTCTCTGTCCCGGAGGCTTGGAATACAGCTCATCCGACGCGCCGGTCGACTTGTCGTCCGGTTCTTCACCCGCCATCTTGCAGTAGCCGCCCAGAGGCACGGCTGCGATCTTGTACAGGGTCCCGTTCTTCTCGTACCGGAGAAGGGGTTTGCCAAAGCCGATGGAAAATTCTTCCACACGGACCTTGAAAAGCTTGGCAATGATAAAATGGCCCAGTTCATGGATGATCACCAGGATACCAAGTCCGATGAGGCCGTAAGCTATGCTGATCAGTGAATGCATTTTTTTCTCCTTATATACATGAATATTTCCCGGCCGCAGGCTCTGTCTTCAGACAGAGGCAAGCAGCAAGGGACTGTATTTTTCGTTGATATGCCGCTCAAGCCAGAATATATTGTTTAAATCCGGATTTTCAACATATTTTATCCTGCTGACGATATACCGGATAGCAGGATAGATCCGGCTGAATTTTATTTTTTTATTCAGGAATCCGCGGACCACGATGTCATCAGCCACACATAAACTGGCCGGCGCATTCCCCCCTTTCCTGCCGATCGTATAAGCATACCGAAGTAAAGGGAATTTCCGGTAATCAGGCTCCTGGAAACTCAGAGTATGGTCTTTCCTGAAATTAAACTTTATCAGGGGATTCCTGAATTTTTCCGGAAAGGTCAGGGCGTTCAGAATAGCGTATCTCATGTCCGGAGGCGACATCTGGCTGTAAATCTCTCCGTCAATGGTCTGGACCATGGAGTGGATCAGGCTCTGGGGGTGTATCACTACTTTAATGCGGTCGTAGCTGATATGGAAAAGGTGGTGCGCTTCGATCACTTCGAATCCTTTGTTCATCATGGTGGCAGAGTCCACCGTGATCTTGCTGCCCATGCTCCAGACCGGGTGCTTGAGCGTTTCCCGGAGGGATATCCGCTGGAAATACTCCCGGGGTTTGTGAAGAAAAGGGCCGCCGGAAGCGGTAAGGATCAGGGATTCCACATCTTCTTTTTTTAAATTCTGAAGAAGATGGAACAGGGCGCTGTGCTCGCTGTCCACGGGAATGATGCGGGCGTTGTATTTTTTCAAAAGCCGGTCCAGAAGGAGACCTGCCATCACATACGATTCCTTGTTGGCCAGAGCGATCGTTTTTTTATGGAGGATGGCTTCGACCGTATATTTCAGCCCGGAACTTCCTATAATGGCATTGAGGAGGAGAGGGGCGTTCTTAAGAGAGCACAATTCTTTGATCCCGTTCTCGCCTTCCCGTATCTCGCAGGAGAGCTTCTCTTTCCTCAGAGCCCGGCAGGAATGAGGATCGTGGACCGCCACCAGTTCAGGATTGTATTCCTTGATCTGCTGTTTCAGGAGCCGTATGTTCCGGCCGGCGGATAAACCTATGATACGGAATTGGGCCGGGAAGTGCCTGAGGATATGGAGGGCGTTCCTGCCGATGGATCCGGTGGAACCCAGTATGACGACACCTTTTTTCATCAGCATCTTCCTGTAAGCTTCAGGTAATAATAAAATAAGGGCAGGGTCACGAACCATGTGTCGAACCGGTCCAGGATACCTCCGTGCCCGGGGATGAGAGTGCCGGAATCCTTGATGCCGACCGAGCGTTTGAGAGCGGATTCGATCAGGTCTGAGAACGTGACGATGAGGCCGAAGAGGAACGCGATCAGGACCTTTTCAGCCAGCGGGAAATTGATCCTGTGCCGGACGATTATTTCAGAGAGAAAAAGCGAGAAAAAGGAGAAGATCATGCCGCCCGCAAGGCCGGCATAGGATTTTTTCGGCGACGCTTTAATGAAGAGTTTCTTTTTACCGAACAGGGCGCCTGAAAAATAGGCAAAAGTGTCGTTGAGCCAGATAAAAAGGACCATCATAAAAAGGTAATAGGAACCGTTCCCCGCGCTTTTTAATGCGATGAAATGGCCTGACAGGAAAGTGATGTAAAAAAGGGCAAATGTATAAAAAGCGGTCTGTGCCAGGAAATCCTTGTATTCGTTCCTGAACAATAAAATTACGGCATAAACAACGATACAGACGGAGAAAGCGAATGAAGGAATGTGTCCCGGTTTTCCGTAGAACAACAGGATGAGAAGAATGCCGGAGATCACGGAATACGTAGTGCTGACCTTGATGCCTTTCAGCCGGAACATGCGGATCATCTCCCGGTGGCCGAGGATATTCAACGTGATGACGAAAAGAAGAAAAGGTATTTGATAGAGGGTGTTGCTGAGCATGATGAAGATCAGTACCGGTATGCCGATGGCGGCTGTGATGACTCTTTTAAACAGCAAATTATAAACCTCCGAATCTCCGGTCCCGTGCCTGGTACTCGTCCACGATCTTCCGTAATTTTGCTTCATTGAAGTCGGGCCACAGGATGGAGGTGAAGAACAGTTCCGAATAAGCGATCTGCCAGAGGAGGAAATTACTGATCCGCACTTCGCCGCTGGTCCGGATCAGGAGGTCCGGGTCCGGGAGCAGGGATCCGTGATACAGATATTTTTTAAAATGCTTTTCATTCAGATGACGGATGTTGATCCTGTTGTCGCGGTAATCCAGGGCGATCTGACGGACAGCCCTCAGGATCTCCTGGCGGCCGCCGTAATTCAGGGCGATGTTCAGGATAAGCTTATTGTTCTTTTGGGTCAGTTTCACGGTATCCTGGATCTGTTCCTGTAAGCGCCGGGGGAGGCGGGAAATGTCGCCGCTGATGATAAGGCGGATGTTGTTTTTATTCATGTCATCCCGTTCCTGCCGGATGAACTCGGCCAGGAGCTTCATCAGAGTGCTTATTTCCGTCCTGGGTCTGGACCAGTTCTCCGTTGAGAACGCATACAAGGTCAGGTATTTGATCCTGAGATTGATGCAGGCTTTTACGATTTTCTTTACGGTTTGGGAACCCTGGTAGTGGCCTTTGGTCCGGGGCAGGCCTTTTTCCCTGGCCCAGCGGCCGTTGCCATCCATGATAATGGCCAGGTGATTGATGCCTTTATTCGCCATTAGATTTCCATGATCTCAGCGATCTTGGCTTTTAAAATATCGTCGATCTTTTTAATATAATCGTCTGTGAACTTCTGAAGTTCCTTTTTCCCTTTTTCCGCGTCATCCTCGCTCATTTTCTTTCCTTCCAGGCTTTTTTCGATTTCATGGATCTGGTCACGCCGTATATTCCGTATCGAGACCTTTGATTCTTCACCCATCTTATGGACGACCTTGGATATGTTCTTTCTTTGTTCCTCGTTGAGGGAAGGGAAAGCCAGGCGGATGATCTTACCGTCGTTATTGGGCGTGACTCCCAGCTCAGAGCTTAAAATGGCTTTTTCAATATCGATCAGCGCTGTTTTATCCCATGGCTGGATGATGAGCAGACGGTTCTCCGGTGAAGCAATGGAAGCTATCTGTTTTAAAGGGGTTTTGTTGCCGTAATAATCCACCTGCAGGTTCTCTACCAGGGAGGCGCTGGCCTTGCCGGAACGGATGGTCTTTAATTCGTCCGAAAGGACACTGATGGTCTTTTGCATCCTCTCTTTTGTGGTCCGATAGATGATATCCAACATAAAGGCCTCCTGATGCTGTAATTTAATATATCTATAAACACAGGTGCACGGATTTTTTCAGATAATGTCCATCCTGTATCCTTTGTGATGAAACCATGAACTACAAACCAGGAACTGCCTTGTCAGGCGTGGACCAGGGTTCCTGTCCTTTTTCCGTTCAGGAGATGATAAAGGTTGTCCTTTTTGAAAAAATTCATGATGATAACGGGCAGGTGGTTCTCCATGGCCATGGAGATGGCTGTCAGGTCCATGACCTTCAGCTTTCTGTTCATCACCTCCATGTAGGTGATGGACGGAAAGAATTCAGCGTCCGTGAACTTGACCGGGTCCTTGTCGTACACACCGTCCACTTTAGTGGCTTTGATCAGGACATCGCATTGCGTTTCAACAGCTTTCAGAACAGCCGCGGTATCGGTCGTGACGAACGGATTGGACGTGCCGCCGGCATAGATATTGACATATCCTTGTTCGAGATATTCTCTCGCGTTCCGTGGATTGAAAAATTCGACGCAGTCCATAAAGATAGTGGAGAGGAGCTTGTTCTTTATCTTTTCCTGGCTCAGGATGTCTGACAGCAGAAGACTGTTGATAAGGGTACCCAGCATGCCGGCTTTATCCGCTTCGGTCTGGGTGAACGTATGCGCTGACCGTTCTTTCTGGCGTTCGACGGAACCACGGAAAATATTGCCCGCGCCAAGGACAACACCTGTCTGGACCTTTGATTTTAAGAGGATTTTAATCTCG
>JAQTRT010000118.1 GCA_028711675.1 bacterium
TTACCAGGACCAGGCTGGTATTGCATGGGCTGATAATCGCGATTATAATGCCGAGATTTATTTTAAATATTTTAATGGCACAAACTGGAATAATGACAATAGATTAACCTGGGATACCAATACCTCTTATTATCCTGACATAACCATAAATACGCAATCTATCTATGTGGTCTGGTCTGATAATAAAGAAGGCCAATATAATATTTATTATAAGCAGAGTAAGGATAATGGCTGGACATGGACAGAAGATAAGGTGATTATAAATAATTCCAGAGACTCTATTTCGCCCTGTGTCGCTTCTTTACCTGATAATCAGGTTATCATGGTTTATGCGGATAACGGGAATAGTAATTGTCATGTGAATACGAAGACCATTCCTGATATGGAATTTATAAAGCCTACGAGTTCTTTAGCCGGATTTTCTGCTGTACAAAAACCTGTTTCCCAGTTTGGGATAGAGACAAATTATATGAAAACAGGCTTTGTTGTTTCAGAACCATATACTATAAATCATGTGACCGGTCAAAACTCAGTGTCCCAGCCGTTTATTATTAAATTTTATTACACAGAAACTCCTGGATTGGATGAGGGAAAACTGAATCTTTATTATTTTAATAATGAAAATAATCTTTGGAAATCCGCTGCTATTAATACAAATGCGATTTACAGGTATCCGGAACAGAATTGTCTTGCTGTTCAGACTACTAATCTGGGCTTATATGCTATTTTATACAAGGATTTTGTTGTTCCTGTTATTACTGTAAGTAATTACCCGGCTTTAACCAATAATACCGTGATGATTAAATATAGCGTTGTTGACGATATCACACCTTCTGATAAAATCACTGTTACGGGTATTACCAATCCTTATGTAAATGAAGGAAGCTATAACATCACTTTAATAGCGGAGGATGAAGCTGGCAACCAGGCTTTGACTAATATCCATTTTATTATTGATAAAACAGGTCCTGATATTGTACTGGAACCATTCCACAGCCCCACAAATGCAAATGTGGCTTTACGGTATACTAAGATTGATACATTCTGTCCTACTAATTTTATTACGGTTCTTGGTGACAACAGCCCCTATTCCAATGAGGGTGAATATAACGTGACCCTCTTGCTCAAAGATTGGTTGAATAATATTTCTATACGAACAATTAATTTTGAAATTGATAAGACCCGGCCCGAAATAGCTGTTTCAGGAATTCATGACGAATGGAAATATAATAACCCATTGTATCCTGATATCTCGGTATATGATAAAAATATGGATTATTTTACAATGGAACTGAATGGGGATATGATCACAAACAGAACCAGGATAGAGAATGATGGTATATACACTTTAATAGTACAGGCTTTTGACAAAGCCGGTAATACGGCGATATCCAATATTAGTTTTAAAATTGATTATTCCCTGCCTTCCCTTGACATTATTATAAGTAATGTCAGCAATGGGCAGGGATACACTAACCGATATATCAGTCCTGTCGTTACGTTTGTTGGGATCAATATAAAGAGTAATAATGCAGCGTTAAATGGGGAACCATTTGTCAATGGGACTATTTTGTCCAATGAAGGAATTTATGATTTATATGCTTATGTAAGAAATTATTCTGGTGTTGTACGGGAAAAAACTGTGCGATTCTATATTGACCGGACTGTACCGGAAATTTCTGTCAGCGGAATTTATGATGGATGCTTTACCAATGATAACGTCCAACCGGTTATTAATATTACTGAGGAGAACGTCAGGACTAAAAGCATTAAACTGCTTGGAATAAAGCCGGTCAGTTCCAATGAATATTCCGGTCCATTTACAATCAATCAGGAGAATAATTACCAGCTTGAGGTCAGTGTTGTGGATAAGGCCAATAACAGCGCCTTTACCCGGATTAATTTCAGGCTGGATAAGACTCCTCCACAATTTATGTTTAATCCAGTTGAAACACCAACTACAAACAATGTGAATTTAACCTATTATTTAAGCGATAATTTCAGTGAAAACAGCAATATTACACTTTCTGGCTTCCAGAATATTTATTCAAATGACGGCAGCTATTATATTACAGGAAAAGCAACGGATGAATGCGGTAATTATACTTATGCGGATATATATTTCCTGATTGATAAAACCCGGCCTGAGATCATATTTACAGGTTTTTCCAATGGCCATTATTATAATTTTGATATTTGTGTAGGTATTCAATTCATTGATGATAATATTAAATCTTCAAACAGGATGATCAACGGATATTCAGTGACAAACTACAGAATAATAAGTGAAGAGGGAGGATATATAGTCACAGGCATGGCAGAAGATATCGTGGGCCATAAAGTCAGAAAGGATTTGTATTTCATTATTGATAAAACCCCACCCTTATTTAAAATATTACCAGTCTCTGTTCCTTATAATCATGATGTAACCCTGGTAACCATCCAGAGTGATAACATGTGCTGGCCGGAACAGATAAAAGTTACTGGTGATCGAAGTCCCTATACCAATGACGGCACTTATTCAGAAGTATTGATTGCTGAAGATTTGGCTGGAAATACTACATCAAAAACAGCGAATTTTTTAATTGATAAAACTTATCCTGTCATCACAATAACAGGGGTTACCAACAACCATTATTATAAAAAAACCGCAGAATTTACGGTTGATATTTATGATATTAATCTGACCAACAGGATTGTGAAATTAAATGGTGAAGTGCTTGATAGTGATTATAGGAAATATTATGATGAATACTGGAACAATTTTTATAACAGTCAATGGCCCAATTACTGGAGAACCTACTGGAGTAATTACTGGCCTGGCGAATGGAATAATTATTATCAATCCCGCATAAATGATTTTAATTTCCAGTTAGACCGGAATGAATGGAATGATTACTGGCTGAATTTCTGGCATAACTGGCTGGATTCGTTGCCTTCCTGGGTGGTGGGGAATTTTGATGATATGATACACATGGGTATTAACTTCTGCTGCAGGCTTGAATGGTATTATTCAGCAAACCCAGCATTAAAACCAGGATGGTTGAATGGAATTAGTTATAGTTGTTTGACACCCATATCAATATTCAGTAATTCTGTGTATACCAATTTTTACGATGAGAATTACCAGGAATTTTTCAATGAACATTATCAGTCTGCTTTCTATTCGTTCACGAATAATGTCAATCATAATGAATATCCCCTGTATTATAACCAAACCTATACTATTCAATCAAATCAACAATTTAATCTTGCTTTGCAGAATGCACAGGCTGAGTTCACTACAACTCAGTTAGATACGGTTTTTAATGAGCGGATTTCACATAATGGGACTTATACATTATGTGCCAGGGCAGAGGATAGTGAAAGCTGGGTTACAGAAAAGACATGCATATTCTATATTGATAAGAATGATCCGCAAATTGTTATTAATGATGTTGAAAATGGCGCTTATTATCATGTAAATGTGTCACCATCTGTCAGTGTCATTGATTTTGCTCCGGAAATTTTACTTATCACTTTAAACGGTCTTCCCTTTACCAATGGGGCAACAATTTCCAATGAGGGATATTATGTATATTATGTTAAAGCAGAAGATAAAGCCGGAAACATTGTTGATAAGAATGTGGAATTTTATATTGATAAAACTCGCCCTAGCATTACCGTTGATGTGCCGGTAGATGAAGCTCATTATAATTACAATATTACCCCCCGGGTAAATGTAATGGATGATAATATATTAACTGTAAGTAATTTTATTGCTGTTAACTCGCCTTTCTATAATAAGTATGATCTATCCCCATTAATAAATGAAGGTGATTATAAATTAAAAACAGTAGCTAAAGATAAGGCAGATAATGTTTCAACTAATATTGTGCATTTCATAATGGATATGACAAAACCTGTTATATTAATAATTCCTTTTAATAAACCGGTTAATTACAATGTCTGGCTTACAAATCATTTTAAGGTTTTAGATAATTATACCCCGCAGAATTTAATTGTGATTTCGGGTGATTACAGCCCTTATACCAACGAGTGTTTAAACCAGGGGGCCATAATAACTGCCAAGGATTTAGCCGGGAATATAGCTCAAGCTAATATCAGCTTTATTATTGATAAAACACCGCCTGTTATAGAAATGGATCAATATCAATTTAATCAATCATCTGTCTATCTGCAATATGATTATTATGATAACTGGAGTTTAAAGAGCAATATGCTTTTCTCAGGTGATAATAGCCCCTATATTAGTGTAGGAACCAATTGGGTTTATTTACAGGCAGAAGATGAAGCCGGGAATATCACAATAAAAACAGCTGCTGCCATTATTGATTACTCTTCGCCCTTATTAAGAATAACATATCCTTCCCGGGGATTGGTAACAAATAACAGTGTCCAGTTAAAATGGGAAGTAAGTGATGATTATACGGGAATCGGTGATATTATTGTTTCGGGTTTCAGTAATAACGGGCTTTATGACCATGACGGGATATATAATATTGTTTTAAAAGCTGAGGATTTAGACGGTAATGTCAGCTTTGCTACTGCTTTATTTTTTATAGATAAGACCCCGCCTTTAACAGTGGATAATTATTCAAATAATGATACCTGGATTAATTATAACCCGGAAATCATGCTTTTTGCTTATGATCCATTGATTAATAATTTTAATACAGGTTTGAGTAATACTTGTTTTATCGTAAGCGGTGCAGCTAATTATTCAGGAACGGGTCTGAACATCGGCACCATTACCAATCAGGGGATCAGTACAGTAAAATATTTCAGTATTGATAGAATTGGAAATATTGAACAGACTAATTTTATTATTGTTAAAGTTGATAAAAGCCGTCCCGTGTTTATAATTACCTATCCTTTATTTAGTGCAATAACTAATAATAATGTCCAACTGCAATGGATAGCCTCTGATAATTTTACACCAATGGATGAAATTATCATAAGCGGGTGTGTCAATAATTGCTGTTATACAAATGACGGAGAATATATCATTAGTTTAACAGCCCAGGATAAAGCTGGCAATACTGGAAGCGATGCTGTTTTATTCTATATCGACAAAACTCCGCCTATGATCAGCGATGATTATGTGCCGGACGGCCAGTGGACCGGCCAGGATGCCGTGATCCGCCTCGCGAGCCAGGACCCGCTGAAGAACGGGTTCGCGAGCGGCATCGAGTCTGTCAGTTACCTGGTCCAGGGCGCCGGGAACCAGAGCGGGTATTACCTGACCAATATTACTATTACGGCCGAAGGCGAGAGCACGGTCCAGTACTATTGTTTTGACCGGGCAGGCAACAGGAGCGACACGGGCTCCATCAGCGTGAAGATCGACAGGACTGCGCCTGTGATACAGGTCTCGGGAGTCAGGGACGGGAAAATTTATAATGAGAAGGTCTATCCTGTCGTCACTATTTCAGAACAGCATATCGGTCCACAGGTGATAGAGCTGAACGACCTGGCGTTCGTTTCCGGGACCGTGGTCTCGAACGAAGGCACGAACAGGCTGCATGTGTTAATCAGCGACCTGGCAGGCAATACAGCGCAGTCCAATATGTGGTTCGTCATTGACAGGCATACTCCGCCTTCGAAAGTTACGGGCGTACAGGCCCTGGTGGACGGAAGGAACGTTACCCTGACCTGGAATTATAATCCCGAGGGCGATATTGCCGGGTACAGGGTCTACAGGGACAGCGTATTAAGGAATACCGTGCTGATCGCCAGCAATTCCTATATAGACCCGAACCTCTCTTACAGGTCTTACGTGTACAGGGTCTCCGCAGTCGATACAACGGGCCTGGAAGGCGCTTTGAGCGATCCGGTCACTGTGAACATAGCAAATCCTGTTTTTGGCATAACAATTACCCAGCCCCAGAACAGGACCTGGCCTGCGACCAATTTCAGCCGGGGCTATCCGGCTATCCGCGTCACATACACTGTCCTGACGCCCCTTGTGGATTTCGACCAGATCGTGCATGAGTACGGGGCGGGTGATGCGCCGGCGGAATGGCTGCCTGCGCCCGGCGAACTGACAGGCACGATCCTGCGAAGATATTACTGGAACATTTCAGGCCTGGCTTCCGGTGTTTATACGTTCCGCGTGCGCGGTATCACCAACAGTGTGACCGCAGCCATGGATAAGGTCATTGTGTATCTCGGTCGGAACATCGACCTGGACCCGCCGGTCACCGTGCTTTCAGCCGGGAAGAACATGGTCCACAATACGAATTGCTATAATGCGCAGGGATTCAGTTTCAGCGTCACAGACCCGGTGGTCACGGGCATTTATTCTTCCGGCATCAAGTGGACGCGGTACCGGCTCAATTACATCAATGACTGGACATTCTGGACCAACGGGTATGAACGGCCTGCTGACGGTGCATATACGATAGAGTACCAGAGCGAGGATATGGCAGGCAACAGGGAGAACGCGAATGTAAGGAATATCCTGATCGACAGCCTGGTGCCTCAGACCGTGATAAGCCGGCCTGTGGAAGGTGAGGTTATCGAAGGGCTCTATAATATTTACGGGAATGTGCAGGACGCTCATCTCATCTCAGGCAGGCTGGAATACGGCTTGGGGACAGAGCCTTCTTCCTGGACAGCGCTGGCGCAGAATATTTCCGGTGATTTTACCGGCTCTTTTGATACAACAGTCCTTGCCAACGGGAATTACACTCTCAGGCTGAAAGCCATGGATATAGTCAGTAACTATTCTCAGGTTGTCAGGCATATTTCTGTTTTAAATACAGGACCCGTTGTCATTACCAACAATCCTCCGTCCGCGTCAGCGGGCCTGTTGGTGAACAGCCTGGATAACGGGTGTTTCAGGGGCGAGGACCTCCATTTTACCTGGAGCTTTATTGATGTGGATACCAACGATACGCAGAGCGCGTACCAGATCATTATTTCCAAAGACAGTACTGAGATCAACACAGGCAAGATCTCCAATACTGTGAGTGAATATACCGGGAGTATAACTGAAGAAGGCCGGTATTATTGGAAAGTGAAATGCTGGGACAATTATGGCGCGGGCGGTGAATGGACCGACAACAGCCACAGTTTCTTCATTGACCGGAGCGCGCCTGTGATCATGGTGGCCGGTATCGCGGATGGCGGTTTCTACGGGAGCAGCGTCATGATCACGATCAATATCAGCGACATGAACGAGGACCTGTCCAAACGCCATATCCTGCTTGACGGAATTGAGCAGGGAATCCTGATCCCGGTCACGGATATGGGCATTCATACCCTTATCGTGAGGGCTGAGGACAAGGCAGGGAACAGGAACGCCATTACGAACACATTCACCATTGACAAGACAGAGCCGATCATCCTCATCACAGGCGTTGAGGATAATGTGTGCTATGATGTTCCTGAACTGGATATCACGGTCGAGATTTTTGATAACAACCTGGCTGAGAGCGGAATGACCCTGAACGGGATCGCATTCAATACCAATGTAACAGCGAGCCAGGAAAATGACTATACACTAACCGCCTGGGCAAGGGATGTGTTTGGCCATACCACGACAAGGACACTCCATTTCAGCATAGACAGGAGCGCACCCGGTATCCTGGTGAGCGGGATCGAAGCCGGCATGATCTATGATCATCCTGTCTCGGTAATGGTCACTATCACAGAACCTCATTTATTGAATAGCCAGGTCCTCTTGGACGGTTCTGCATATTCCAATGGACGGATCATTAACCAGGATGGTACTCATACATTGTCTGTGTCTGCTGAGGATATGGCAGGCCATGTAAGCCAGACCAATCTTTCTTTTATCATTGATGCTACGCCTCCTGTGATCAGTGTGAGCGGTGTTGAAGACGGGAAAGCGTACAGGAACGATGTGTCGGCCGTTATTACGGTCACGGAAGCCAATCCTGTGACGAACTATTCCCTGTTGAATGGCCTGCCTTACCAGAGCGGGACTGTGATCTCCGGGGAAGGCCAGTATGAACTGTCAGTCTATGCAAGGGATATTGCCGGAAATGTCGCGCAGACGAATATTTCATTCATCATAGATAAAACGCGGCCGCAGATACTCGTCAGTGGTGTTGACCAGGGCGGTGTCTATAACCAGTATAGGTCAGCGGATATCCAGATCATTGAACTGAACCTGCTTGATTCTTATGCTCTGCTCAATGGCGAACAGTATCAGAGCGGACGGATCATTACGAACGATAACTTGTATAATTTGTCCGTGTACGCGGAGGACAAGGCCGGCAATGTGAGCCAGACCAACATCTCTTTCCTCATCGATACAACGCCTCCGCGGATCATAGTCACGGGTGTGTCCAATAACGCTGCTTACAGCACGGGTGTGGCGGCCAGCGTCCAGATCATTGAACCGAACAGCCGGACCAATTATGTCTTACTGAACGGCGGGAAATATACAAATGGTGCTGTGATCAGCGCCGAAGGCAGCTATAACCTGTACGTCTTCGCGGAGGATATCGCGGGGAACAGCGCGGAAGTATTCCTGGAATTCATGATAGACAAGACCCCGCCTGTGATACAGATAACGGGTGTCGAGCATAATAAATATTATAACCACGATGTCACGCCTGTGATCACGGTCACGGACCTGAATTTGACCATGACCAATATTTCTCTGGACAGCGCGCCGTTCACCAGCGGCACGACGCTGTCCGCGGAAAAGGATTATAATTTGAGGGTCGAGGCAGGAGATAAAGCAGGCAATATTTCCCTGACCGTTATCAATTTTGGAATAGACAAGACCCTGCCGCTGATCTATGTGAGCGGAGTGGCCGAGGGAGGCGTTTACCAGGAAGCTTCAGCAGTGATCAATATCGTGGAACTGCATCCTGATGCAGGCCAGACAACCATTACCCTGAACAGCAACGCGTATGTATCCGGTACGCTCATCAGCCAGATTGGTGATTATACATTAAGCATACATGCCGTTGACCTGGCAGGAAATTACAATGATTCCGCGATCCGTTTCAGGATCGAAAGAATGGCTTTGACCAACACGCTTCTCTTCGCGGCATCCTATGATATCAGGGGAGATGCTGATTTTGCGGTTGGCAGGAGCAATGTGCTGGAA
>JAQTRT010000119.1 GCA_028711675.1 bacterium
AATATCATCAGGAACAACGCGAACATATCAAAGAACTGGAACGGCGGTATCTGCCTGGGGGGGGGCGCCCGGTCCAATTCCATGATCTTTAACCAGATTTACCAGAATGATGTTTCCGGTTTTTATCTGGCAGGCAACCAGGTGCGGCAGAATACAATAGAAAGCAATAATGTGTCCGCTAATCAGTCAGGTTTCCTGTTCATGGGAATACACAGGAATTATGTCAGGAACAACAGGATCCGCAGAAGCACACAGCAAGGCATCGACATCGATGTCTCCGCCAGCCCGGTCTCCAATGTGATCGAGCTGAACCAGATCTGTTCGAACAGTTTTTGCGGTATCTCACTCAGCGGTTCCGGAGTACCTGTCCCGACGTATCACATCATCCGGAGCAATGTTATTTTTGAGCAGTCGCGCGGTATCGAGGTCTTTAACGCCGACAGGAACATGTTCAGGGAGAACAGGATCTTCCGGAACAGCCAGGAGGGAATTTATTTCGGGCTGAGCTCCCAGACGAATTATGTCGTTAATAACCGGATCTACTCCAACCGGAGCAAGGGAGTGGCTGTCACTTCCGAGGACGCGGATTTTAATTCTGTCCTGTCCAATACTTTTTCCGGGCCGGGCCAGGCTGTCGGTCTTTATTGCAACGCGGACAGCATCAGCTGCCTGGGGAACGTTTTTTCCTCATGCGTCACCAACGGACTCAGGCTTCAGGGGTCCACTAACTCCGTAATTTCGGGCAACAGGTTCCTCGCCAGCCGATGCGGACTCTCCTCAAGAAATTCATATTCTTCTGTTTTCCTGAACAGCATGCTCAGCAATATATTCGGCGCAGAACTTTCAGGAGGCAGTTTTCAGAGATTCGACAGGAATAACCTGCAGACCAATCAGCGGGCCGGCTTTACCAACAGCCAGTCCGGGTCCGTAAAGGTCACGAATAACTGGTGGGGAACAACACTGGCTTCGCGGATATCCCAAAAAATAAAAAATATTCCGGGTTATCCGGATTTCACGCCTTACCGGCTCTTTAACCCGTTCGATATTACTCCCGGCGCTGATACCGATCCTCCTGTCCCTGTCACGGGGCTTTCCGCGGGCCTGACCAACTTCAACCAGGTTATCCTGCGCTGGAACGCAAGGACCGGTATCGATCATTACAATATTTACTGGAAGACGAACGGCGGCACCACCAACCTTCAGCATTTACCGGGCAGCAGTTTTGATGTCATTGCCACAACGGATCTGACCAATTTTATTCATGCATTCCCCAAAACAGGCAGGACAAATTATTATCACGTCACGGCCTCTGATGACAGTACGCCCTTTACCAATGAATGCTGGTATTCGGCCGAAGCCCGTCTTTATCTCTCCTCCTCCAATGCCGGGCCGTTCTATGTGGACGATGATTCCGGGAACGACCTGAACAACGGGACCTTCGGCGCTCCCTTCAGGACCGTCCGGAGAGCCGCCGGAATAATGATGCCGGGGACAGCCGTTCCGGTCTGTTATATCTTTCCCGGGACCTACAGGGAAAGGGTCATGATCTTTTCCAATAAGAATCCCGGTTATATGGTCTTTACCCGCCTCTCCAATACCAGGCCTGTTTTCAACGGTTCGTTATTGACAAATAATGCTTTTTTAATCACCAATGCCGGCAGGGTCATTCTGGCCGACCTGGCTGTCTGCCGGAATGTCGTGGGCATCCGGATCACGGGCAGTTCCGAATCCAACATCGTAACCCGGAACCTCATCTGGTCCAATACCGCCTGCGGAATAAGCGTCGATTCGGATGACGCTGACCGTAATTATATTTCCTCCAACCAGATATGGGGATTGAACCAGAATAACGCGGTCAACCTGTTTGATGCGGACCATAATACGGTCGTCTCCAATAAATTATTCGATAATGAATGGGCAGGTGTACGGGTGTCCATGAACGCCGTTTCCAACCGCGTCGAAAAAAATAAGATATGGGATAACCGTGCTTACGGCATATTTATTTATATCACGCGTGACAATCAGCTGAGGCGCAATGACTGTTCGGGGAGCAACCAGCCTAATGGCATCCGGATAGATAATTCCCACAGGAACACTCTCGCGTCCAATATCCTGCACCATAACAGTTCGGGCGGGCTATTTCTGAACCTGGACGCACTGACCAATGATATCCTGTGTAATGATATTTTTTCCAACGGGTTTTCAGGCATCTATTCATATACGGGCGGCCGTGATCATAACCTGGTCAGCGGGAACAGGATCCAGGGGAACGGCCCGGAAGGCGGTATCTATGTCCATGATTCCTCGTATACCAGGATCTTCCGGAACCTGATCACAAAGAACGGAAAGCACGGGATAAAGGTCAATGGGGCATCCAGTAATGTCAGGATCATCAATAATACCGTCTTCGGCAGCACGGAATCGAACGGAGTGGCCTGGCAGGATACTTCTTACGGGGAAATGTTCAACAACATCATCCTGTCCAACCAGGCATTCGGCATAAGCCAGGTCTCGTCCGCCACCATTCACGCGGCTTTCAATGACCTGTACGCTAACATCAGCGGCCCTACCAGCGGAAATTTTTTCTGGGGGAACGGTAATATCTTTCAGGACCCTCTCCTGGAAACCGTGACCTCATTTACCATTGCTTCTGTTTTCAGTCCGGTCCTGGACAGGGCTACGAATATCCCGGGTGTTTCGGATGTTTTCATTGGTCCTGGCCCGGATATGGGCTGGAAAGAATCCATGGTCATCCTTTCTACCCAGTCCTCTCCGGGAACTGAACCTGAGGTCCCGGAAACGATCTATCCTGATCTCGGCCGTGTGGCGATAGCCCCCAATCCCTTTGTTCCCGGTTCAGGGAAAGGTATCGATTATATCATGTTCTATCATCTCACGCCGGAATTCGAGGTGCATATCTATACCATCGCAGGGACCGAGGTCACCCGGTTCAGGTCCTCTTCCCGGTCAGGCAGATACCAGTGGGATGTAAAGAAAAAGAACGGTGAATCTCTGAGGTCAGGGGTTTATATCTGCCTGGTGACAAATCCCAAGGGAGAGAAGAAGTATATCAAGTTCATCGTCATCCGGTAAAAGGGCAGGGGTCAATGACGGGCCTTACTGGCTTTTTGATCTTTCCAGCCTGGCCCGGTTCAGGTTCTCGATGATGTCGGGGTCCCGGGGCGAGAGCTTCAATGCCTGCTCATACTTTTCTATGGCTTTCTTATAATCTTCCAGGATAAGGAAAATGTTCCCCAGGTTGTTGTATGCAGCGGCATTGTTTGTCTTCAGGGTAACGGCGTTGCTGAAATACCGTTCCGCCAGGTTGTAGAGCCCGCTTTTAGCGTAATACATGCCGATACGGTTGTTCAACACCGGGTCATTGGGGTGGGATTCGTAGTTCTGCTTGAGCTTCACGAAACGTTCGTCCTTGTCGCTCAGTATCCTGTCCAGGTCGTCCCGCAGGCTTTTTTTCAGCTTATCAGGCTCAAGCTCGATATCATAATCCTCTTCCGGAAGCGTGGCGGAAGGGTACTGCTGCCAGCTCTCTTCGACCAGGGAGACGCGGATGGTCTCTTCCCCGGGCTTTTTTTTATTGAGCCAGTCCTGCAGGTTAAGGCTGGCCTCTTCCCAGGCGTTCATGAAACCCCGTCCGAACATGGTGGCTTCGACAGGCAGCCACGCGTGCCCGTTCATCTCCAGGAACATCTCCTCCGAGATGTTCTCCTGCCGGATCTCGTCCTGTGTCAGGCCCGTGTCGAACATCATGAAGATGTGGCCGGGAACATCGACCAGCATGGTGGGGATGCCGACGTTCTCAAGACAGGAGGCGAACAGGACAACGCAGTCGTCGCAGTCTCCTGACCTGAATTGCAGGGTCTCCATGGGATACTGGATATAATCAATGGCGTTCTTGGCTTCCGAAGTAAGGGCAAAAGGCTTGTTCGGGTCCGAGATATAGGTCACTCCGTAGCTGCCCAGGGCGTCGAATATGACCATGGCTTTGTAGAAATTATCCGAGATAAAATACACCTTCATCCGGCCCTTGGCCATGGACTGCACGGCCCTCCTTGAGAATTCCTTCACTTTTTCATCCTGCGGGGTCACGAACCCGGCCAGCTTGTCCAGGTTGTCCCAGATAAAGGCGTTCCTGTTGTACAGGACGAAATTGACCGGGGTCACGTCCTCGGATTTCCGTCCTTCCGATTCATACGACACGATGATCTCGGCCGGACGCGTGATGTCGTCCGTTACTTCCATGACGTCATCGGAAAAGACAACGGGCAGTTTGACCTCGGTGGGTATCCCCGGCACCAGGAGCACTCTTTTCTGCGTGGCTTTTTTCATAAGCCCGCTGATATAGATTCCCACATCGGCGTTCATGGGCTGTTTGGTCTTGTTCTTCACCATAAGCCGGACAATATCGGCCCGGGTATAGCTTTTATACAGGCTCGCGAACATCTCCTGGATATTAGCGCTGACCACGTCAACAAGGTAAGCGTGGTAGCCCCAGTTGAGCGATGCCGCGAACCTGTGGATGGCCAGGATATCCGGGTTGTATGTGTAAGCATAATCGAACCGGGCGAATTTATAATGGACGCCGGCGCCGAGGCTGAATCCCGTGCTGTCCTCTCCTTTATAAGTAAGGCCTTTCATGGTACCCGCGCGCAGCCTGAACATGTCCAGCACCTGGTATTCCGCTCCCAGGTGCAGGGAATCATTGATATCCAGCCCTGCCAGCAGGTTGCGCAGGGGTGAATAGCTCACTCCCAGGCTTATTGAAGGATCAAGATAAGTCTGGGGAGACCCGTTCTCGTAATATACTTTTAAGGGGATGATGTTCTTGAGGACCAGGCCTGCGGACAGTTTGGGGAGGGGTTTCCATAATCCTCCCAGATCAGCGCCGATCCCCTGGCCGTCAGCCCAGGTCTCGCCGTCATAACTTACATTGATCCTGTAATATTTCAGGTTCAGGCCTGCGAAGATGTTCTCTTTGATCTTTCTGGCATAAGAGAGATAAATGAAATGCTCCCCGTATCCCAGTTCCGGGACGTTATCATAGATAAATTCCTTTTCTTCGTTAAAGCCCGTGTAGAGCCAGTCCACGGCTATGGTGTTGATGCGCTGAAAGGGAAAAGCAAAAACTGAATAAAGATTGTAGAGCCCGCTCTGGAAAAGGTCGCTGTACATCAGGGTGAGTTCATTGTTCTTCAGCTGGGCCAGCCCGGCCGGGTTCATCCGGATGGCCGTGGCATCGTCCGCGATGCCCGCAAAGGTCTCGCCCATGCCTATGGCCCGGATACTGGTAGGTATCTCCTCGGTATCCAGCAGTCCCGCGCTCAGCGGAAGGGCTGACAGTATTATTATGATGAATATCCGGATAAACTTTATCATGATCTGATGTCTCCTTGGTGAGGCTGTGGTCCGGCTCAGTTCTCCAGAAGCACAACGGTCTTTGTTTTTTTTATGGTCGTATCCCCGTCATTGAGAATAAGGCTGATGATGTAGATCTGGTTCTTGGCTGTTTGTGACCTGATGTTCCGGCCGTCCCAGAAAACAACGTTCTGGCCGGGTTGTCCGTCCGCATTATCCGCCAGGACCGCTATCAGCCGGCCCGCCCGGTTGAATACCCTCATGCTGTATTTGACCGGCTTGGGCAGTTCAAATGATATGGTCGCGTTCTCCCACTGGCTGGGCTTGAAGACGCGCGGCTGGCAGTCGATCACGACCTTTTCAAGATCACCCGTGTATTCGTTCATGTCCTGGGTCAGGGCCAGTATGCCGAACCCTTTAAAAGGGGCTGATATGCTGTTCCCGTCCGGTTTTATCGTGCCGCCCAGCCTTGTCCAGGTGTTGTCCCTGAAGCTGTAGAGGCAGAGGTTCTTTTCGGAATAACCTGTGATATCCGCGTCTGAATATTTCATGATCACGGTCCCTGACTTTTTCAGGATAATGTCCGCGGGAAGGATCCGGTATACGCTATTGTTCATGATGGTGACCAGGTCTCTGGACATTGCCGGGATCTCCGTGCTTTCGAGCTGGTCGATCTGTATCACCGTACTTTGCGAAAGGGCGTTGGGAGGGATGATCAGTTTGATCCGTTCGTCGACGGCATTGATGATACCGCCTTTCCGGTCGAACGTACCGCTGGTCCGGAAGGATAACTGGTAGTCCTTATCCAGGGTCTTGCCCCCGGTATCAACAAGGCTTCCTGAAACGAAGAGTTTGAACCAGGTGAATTCATCCAGCGGATTCAGAGGGGTCAGGATAGCCTGCCGGTCCTCGACCGAGTATGTGATTTTGCAGTCGATCCTCTGGTCTCCTTTCAACAGATAGATGTAATCCGAGGTCATCATATAATTGTTCATGGATTTATTGAACGCGATCTTAATCTGAACGTTCATGTTCACAAATGTGTCATTGTCCCGGGGAGAGGTCTTTGAAAGATCGACCACAGGCTGGACCGTGTCCTTGGTAATGAAATACCAGGAGTAGCTCCCCTGGTCCAGGATATAAGGATTCACATTGACGATATAGAGCGTATTGGCCATAAGGGATGAGGCGTTGGTATACAGGCTGGAGAATGTGCCGCTGTTGAACTGCTTCAGGTCATAGACAGGCTGGGAAGAACGGTCAGCCGGGAATACTTCGATACCCGTGTGGCTGTTGCTGATGATGGCTGAAGCAAGAGTCCCGTCCGAATAATAAAGCATGATGTCCGTGTCCAGCTCAGCTGCCGTAGAGACCGGGGAATGGCTGATGACCTTATTGGGCCTGGCGCAGGCGGTCTTGAACCGGAAGGAATATTCGGTCCCCAGCTGGGAACCGCTTATGTTCTGTATGTCGGGGCTTACGAACATGAAATAGTCCTGGAACGGATCGAGAAGGATCTGGTCGGGCTGGAACAGGATGGTCCGGCTGAAATCATTGTAATCATGCGTACCGCTGATGAAATCCGCGCCGTCATACAGCCTGATGGAATTCGCGTTTAGGGTATTGGGATTCAGTTTATCCGAGAAATGGATGACCAGGGGCGCGTTCCGGGACACGTTTGCCTGGTTGTTGGTGGGAAAGGTATGGTCCACATAAAAAGCGCCGTAGCTGCTGCTTACGACCTCCACAATGACACGGTCGCTGATATTGGTCCAGCTGTCGCGGCTCTTAGCCTGCAGGTCCCATGCCTTGATCTTCAGGCTGTAAAGGCCGGGACTGAGGCTCGAAGCGTTCCAGTTTCCCAGCTGGCCCGAAGGCGGTACCTTTATCTGGTTTGTATAATAAGGGGTCCAGGAAACAGGACTGCTCCCGTTACCGTAATAAAGCACGTATCTCTGGAAATCGTCGTCATAGGCGTATCCGTACACGGGGACTATACCTGATACCTTGGGGTACGGTGTTATGGCCGGGAGCGGTGAAGTGATCTTGCATTGCGGATAACCGTTCACCCGGAACGAGACAGGCAGCTGATAAACAGTTGAACCGTACCGGAGAGGACCATATGAGCGTATGACAAGCCCGTTTCCGTAATAGGAGCCTGTCACGATCCTGAGCGAGATATCCTGGCCGCTGATAAGGTCCTGGGCAATGGAGGAGTAGTCCCAGTAGAAATAATTGATATAGCCGGTGGGATTGGAAACGATGTTGTCGATATTCCCGGTCACCACGGCATCCTTGTATTTCTTTTTATCCACGGAATACTGGACCTTGATGATCTTGGCCCAGTCATATTCATTGTCAATCATTTTATATTTGAACCGGTAGGTGGTTCCTCCGGAAATGCCCATGTTGGAGACAAAACTGAGATAGGTGATGTCGTTCGGTAGCCTGGTCTTTACCATATTGAACCGGTTGTTCCGGTAGATGCGGGTGCCCCAGGCAAGGCTGTACATCCCGCTGAGATTCCCGGCAGTGACCACGTCCAGGAAACCGTCATCACTGAAATCTGCCCATGTGACCCTGCATTGCATCATTCCGCTCATGCCTGAATCGATCTCGGTAAAATTATTATTGCCGTTGTTTTTGTATATTTTCATGATCTTATCGCCAATGTTGATGCCGCCGCCTACCAGCAGGTCCAGGTCGCCGTCATTGTCATAATCGCCCCAGGACAGGTCCGAATCAAATACGCCTGTAAGGTCGAGAGGCACTTCTGTGAATGCCGCGCCGTAATCATTATGGTATATTTTTGTCCTGAGGCCGTAACTGGTCGAAAGGCCGCAGACTGCCAGGTCCAGGAACCCGTCCTGGTCATAATCGCCCCAGGATGCCTTGCAGTTCTCGAATTGGATGATGTTCATCAACGCGTCGGAAAAGGTCCCGTTGCCGTTGTTCCTGTAGATAATGCTCTGGTTGTTCCCTCCCACGAAGAGGTCGAGGTCGCCGTCATTGTCATAGTCGCCCCAGATGGCGCAGCCTTTATTGACTCCGGTCAGTCCCGCGTTGATCCGGGTGAAAACAGTGCCTCCGTCATTACGGTATATCCAGGTGATGCTGTCAGAGGACACGTTGGTAGCGCCGCTGATGACCAGGTCCAGGTCGCCGTCATTGTCAAAATCGCCCCATTCGCCGCTGGAATATGCCACGCCTTGAAGCCCGGCATTGATGTCTGTGAACGTGTTGCCGCCGTCATACCGGTATATCCTGGAGATCCTCGTGCTGAAATTGGTCATGCCTGTCACCAGAACGTCAAGGTCACCGTCATTGTCAAAATCGCCCAGGTCCAGACTGCCGTTATCCGCGCCTTTCATGGGCGTTGAGGATGTAAAGGTCCCTGATCCGTTGTTCTTTAAAACATAGATCACGCACGTTCCTCCGTTGGTCATGCCGGACAGGAAGAGGTCAACGTCATTATCACGGTCGAAATCGCCGGCTGTTACGCTTGGATTGCAAACGACAGGAATATTCTGGCTGACATTAGTGAATCTTTCCCGTCCGGTATTGTGATAGATCTCGGTCCGTATGTCTGATGTGCCCACTCCTCCGGCCATGAGGATGTCCAGGAATCCGTCATTGTCATAATCGCCCCAGGCCAGGTCGCTGTTCCTCAGCCCCGGGAAGGATTCGTCGCTTTTGGCAAATCCTCCGCCA
>JAQTRT010000120.1 GCA_028711675.1 bacterium
TGGAGGATCTTTTCGGTATACGCGTGATCGGCAGGACAGAACTGATCTTTGATATTTTCAGCAAACGGGCCATGACCAATGAAGCCAAGATCCAGGTCGAACTGGCCCAGCTTAAATATATCATGCCCCGCCTGACCGGCTTCGGCATAGCCCTGTCACGGCTGGGAGGAGGCATCGGCACCAGAGGCCCGGGTGAAAAGAAACTGGAGACAGACCGCAGGCACATCGCCAGGAGGATCCATACCCTGGAGAAGAAGCTGAAAGATATCGAAAAGCACCACAGGGTCATTACCTCCAACCGGAACCACAAGGTGGTGAGTCTGGTGGGTTATACCAATGCGGGCAAGACCACCCTGCTGAACAGCCTGGCCCGTGAGGACCTGAAGACCGAGAACCGCCTTTTCGTGACCCTGGATACCACCACACGGAAGATATTCCTGGAACAGGAAAAGTTCGTCCTGGTCTCGGATACCGTGGGTTTTATCAGGGATCTGCCCCATTATCTTGTGGCTTCTTTCAGGACCACGTTAAAGGAAGTGAAGGATTCGGACCTGGTCCTGCACGTGATCGACCTGAGTGAGAGCGATTTTATGAAAAAGATCGGTGTCGTTAATAATGTCCTGGCCGAGATGGAAGTGGACCTGACCAGGGTCATCTCTGTCTTCAATAAGACGGACAGGGTAGGCCCTGAAAAGCTGGAGAACATCCGCCGGGAATATCCCGATTCCCTTTTTATTTCAGCAAAAGAAAAAATAAACCTTGAAAAATTAAAAAAATATATTTTATTTAGAACGGATATCTGAAATGAAAGAAGAATTGAACGTTAAACTGGGCCTTCACCGTTTGAGCGAGAATGAGCGGAAACAGCTCTTCCAAAAGTTCATCGATGCCGGCGGAAAAGTAGTCGATGAACGGCCGGGCAGCATGCTTAATTTCGACAGGGATAAACAAAGGGATCTGCTCAAGAAACTGAAGGAGAAAGAGAAACGGAGGGGTTTGAAAGGCATTGAGGAACTGGAGGAAGAGGAGCTGGTCATCTCGGAGAGGAAGATGTCCCGGAACAGGAACATCTGGGTCAGGATGAAGATCTACCTCAAGGGATTATGGCACCAGGTCATCCGGGCCACCGGAGACCAGGTCTCGGATACTTTTTTCAGGTTCTTCAGGATGGAGGTGATACCTAATCTGAAGAACTTTAATTTCATCATCCAGACCCTCTATGCCGGCGGCGATGATTTGATGAAAGAAGTGAAAAAAATGCTCGATGCCAAGGAACAGTATTATTATTTCCTTTTCGAAAAATACAAGAACCTGTTCAACGAGGACGAATACAACGCCATACTTTATTTCAGCAATAAAAAGAGGTTCCCCAGGGTAAAACCCGGATATCTGGAAGAGCCCATGAAAAAGATCATGAAGAAGATCTATATGCTGAAGGGATATATGAACGGCTCTTTTCTTACTTTCAAAACAGCCCTGTACGTGGCGTCCAAACTGAAAGGATGGGAGACCAGGCTGTATCACAAACGCCTGAACCAGGTAAAATATTCCCTGAACCTCATCTTCCTCCACCTGCTTCCCAAGTTCCATTCCCTTTGCCTTCTCATCCTGGGCGACAACATTCCCCTGAATTCCAAGAGAATAGAGAAGTACCTGGAGATCGAGGAGAAGGACCGTGTCACATACCTGCTTGACAAGAAAGAGAAGGAATCCACGATGCCTCTGCCGATGATGCCCATCCAGTTCAAGAAGATCAAGACCGAGGAGATCCTGTATGTGCCCAGGAATTTCACGGAACTGAACGAGGATGATTTCAGGAAACTGGAACTGGATATCATCACGGTCATAGGCGTCAAGCTCATGCATAACGTGGATATGGAGAAGATCATTCTGGAGAACAAGGAGCAGTTCAAACTGGACCGCGTCCCCCGCGAGGACAAGATCTTCCTTACGTTTATTTTCTTCAAGGAATTTGAGAAGGAATATTCGTTCGTGCTCACCTCGTACAAGATCATTATCAAACCGCTGTTCGAGGATAACAAGCGGATCAATTACAAGGATAAACTGAGCGCGCTTTATACACCGTTCACCAATTTCAACGAACTGTTCCGTGATTATTTCGACGGTGTCCATCAGCTGGAGGAGCTCAAGGCCGACCTGGGTGTGAACGAAATAACGCGGTACAACCGTATGACGGCCCTGGAAAGCAAGCGGACCAAGCTGGGGTACGAAATAAAAGGCGAGGCCCTGCGGTATTTTACCGAATTGAAACAATACCTGGACAAGTTCATCAATGATTACAATACGGATAAACGCATCATTGAGAATCCCGATGACGAGCTTAATTTCAACGTGGAAGTGGAAGGCATCAAGAAGGTCGAGACCAAGAAGATCATCGACGCTATCATCGATATCGACGCTTTTACCAGCGCCATGCTTTTCCGGCTCGAGGAGGGAGGCGATCTGGTGGGCCTCTCCTCGGAAGTGAAGCAGATACAGGTGCCGGACGAGAAAACAGCCCCCCCGGTCCAGGTTCCGGTAGAAGAAGAGGACAACTTCTTCGACGAGCTTCAGTATACGCTCGACAAACGCCGGGACAAGAAGGAAAATGAATAAGGCAAGATACTTCCGCGGCCTGAAGGGGAATCAGGTCCGGTGCGAACTGTGCCCCCACGGGTGCGTTATAAAAGATAACGGATACGGCATCTGCGGCATCAGGAAGAACGAGAAAGGGGTCCTGTACGCGGAGACCTATGGAAAAGTGTCGGCCGCAGCCGTTGATCCCATGGAGAAAAAACCCCTTTATCATTTTTTTCCCGGAAGAGATATACTTTCTTTCGGCACGATCGGCTGCAACTTCAAATGCCCGTACTGCCAGAACTGGCAGATCTCCCAGGGTACGAATACACCGGTTTCGTACCTTTCACCGGAAGAAGCTGTCCAGACCGCCCTTGATAAAAAGATCGGTTTCATAGCTTACACTTATTCGGAACCTCTGATCTGGTACGAATGGGTGCTGGATACCGCTTCTCTGGCCAGAAAAAAAAATATCAGGAACGTGGCTGTCACCAACGGCTACCTGAATAAGGAACCGCTGGAGGAGCTTTATCCGTTCATCGATGCCATGAACATTGATGTGAAGGCCTTTAACGAAAAGTTTTACAGGGAATTATGCCAGGCCAGGCTGGACAAGGTACTGGAGACCGTGGAGTTCCTGCACGACAAGGTCCATATTGAACTGACCATGCTGGTCATCGAAGGATGGAACGATGACCTGGGTGAGATCGGGAAATTCTGCGACTGGGTCCGCGGCCTGGATCCTGGTATCCCGGTACATTTTTCCCGGTATTTCCCTCAGTACAGGTTCGATCAGGCTGCCACCAGCCTGGAGACCCTGAAAAAGATCTATGATACGGCCAGGGAGAAGCTCAGGTATGTGTATATCGGTAATGCTTCCCTGGAAGGTGCGGACAATACGTTCTGCCCCCGCTGCAAGAACCTTCTTGTTGAACGGAAAGGCTATATAGTCCATGGAAAAGGCCTCCGGAAAAACAAGTGCAGCCAATGCGGGGAAAAAGCCGATTTCCTGAATGAATGATATATGGATATTTTCATCCCCACATTCGTTTTTATCCTGAAACTGTTCGGGCTTTCCATCCTGGGATACCTGATCTTCAGGAACCGTTTTTTAAAGAAATATTACCAGGTCCTTCTTTTTTATACGGTCGATGTGTCCCTGCCTATCCTCATCTTCCACCGCATGGTCTTTAACCTGACCCCTGAGCTCCTGCGCAGTCTGAATTACCTCATGGCCATCAGCGCCGGGCTTGTGGTCCTGGGTATATTCATCGGGAAGCTTATCCTGAAATTTTTCCCTGTGGCCGCGGGAAAGGAGAACCTGTTCTGTGCCATACTGGCTTTCGGAAATGTGGGGTATTTGCCCCTGCCGCTCATGGAGGCCATCCTGAAAGGTCCTGACCTGGTACAGGCCCAGATCTATATCTTTTTTTTCATCATCCCTTTTAATCTGCTCATCTGGTCCATCGGCGTGCCGCTTTCCCTGAATGAAAATATATCGCTTAAAAAGTTCAAGTTCACCCTGACCATGCCTTTTATCTTTGTGGTGCTGAGCCTGGCCCTGAGCCCGTTTGTGGTAAAACAGTGGATACCGGCCTGGCTCGGGAACGGGATGGAACTGGTGGGTTCTACCGTGAATCCGGCCATCATGGTCATGCTGGGCGGAGCCTTTTCCAATTTTGATCTCTCCCATATCCAGCTCAGCAGGGATGTTATCCTTATCCTTCTGGTCAAACTGGTCCTGTTCCCGCTCCTGGCATTTCCCCTGGTCCTGTTCAGTTCTTTTCCCTTTATCCTGAAACTGGTCCTCATCATCGAGGCAGCCGTGCCTCCGGCTGTCAACCTGGTGATCATCAATAAACGGTACGGCAACCAGAAGAGCGGGGATAACCTGACCTACATCCTCTCCAGCCTGGTCTATACTTATCTTTTTTCCATATTTTCTCTGCCTCTGGTCATCAGCTTGTTCCGGGTATTCCATCAAAAATAAGAAAAACAACTAGCTCGGATAAAATATTTGACTTTTCATCATTATTAAATAGTATATAGATAAATTCTATCGGATTAAGGGGTGCATCTGTGAAAAATACGAACGGACCTGTTTTACCGGTTCCGGACAGCCGGGGGACGGGAAAAATAGTAAAAAAAAGGGAAGGGTCTTCCCGAATGTTCCTTCTTCTGCCTGCCTTTCTTTTATTTTTTTTCATCTGGGCGTGGCTTACTTCGGATTTTATCCTTTTCCCCAGACGGGATTACCTGAACGTGACGCCGGCCCAATACGGGCTTGCCTTTGAAAAAATCAAGTTTACGACAAGCGACGGGCTCCGGATCAACGGATTTTTCATACCGGCCGAAAAAGCATCCGGTACCATCATTGTCCTTCACGGTCAGGAAGATAACAAGAGCGAATATCTGGGCGTGGCCGCCATGTTTCACCGCCATCATTATAATACCCTGCTGTTCGATTTCAGGGCGCATGGCTGGACCAAAGGTTATTGCACACTGGGCGCCCTGGAGGTGAGGGACCTGGACAGCGCGATCGATTACCTTTTCACCAGGCCGGAGATCGACAAGCAGAAGATCGGCGTGATAGGATTTTCCATGGGCGCAGCCACGGCCATCGCAGGAACGGCCAAAAACAGTCTCATTAAGGCTGTCGCGGCTGACAGCAGTTTCCGGTGCCTGAAGTATATCGTACCCAGGTATGCCAGGATCTTTTACCATATTCCTTTTCCCTTTCTTATGGTGCCCGGTATCTGGATGGCTGAATTAAGGGCGGATTTCCGGGCGGATGAGGCTGATGCTTTGAGATATATAGACCAGATCTCTCCGCGTCCTGTGTTTTTAATCGGCGGTGAGAAGGATATCAGGGTACCGCCGGAGAACCAGGAGCTGCTGTTCCGGAAGGCCGGGGAACCGAAACAAAAATGGATCGTTCCCGGAGCCGGACATGTGGATGCTTTTGAGTCCCGGCCCGCGGAGTACGAGAAGAAAGTCGCGGCTTTTTTTGACCGTTATCTGAAATGAAGAGAGGCCGGACCGGAAAACATCAAAGGAGGACCGGGAAGGATGAGGAAGCGAAATCCGAATCTGTTCAGGCTGGTGGTGTGTTCATGTCTGATGATGTTTCTGCCGGATAAAGTGAGCTTTCCTGTTCTGGCCGGGGAGACCGGGCACAGGACACCCCGGGCCGGCGAAGCGTATCAAGCGATCGTGGCCGGCATTGAAATAGAGATGGAAGCGGATGAGAGGATGGAATCAAAAGGCATTGACGTGGGATTCACCTGGGGCAAGCTTGACCGTTCTTCCTCTCTGGCTCCTTATGCCGGATTCTTCTGGGATAAAAAAACAGCTGAAAATAAAAGACGTTTTTACCTTATCCTGGCCGGTATTTATAATTTCCTGGATTTCGGGGACAGCACCTGGAACAGGAACGGTTTTGAATATCTGATAACATGGGAGAACAGCACCATGCCCCTGACCGGTGAGCAGGTCCTGAACGGCAGGGAAATGGAGGGGACGGAGATCTACACGGGTTATCTTCAGCCCGGGATCGGTTTCGGGTGGAGACACATCGTCCATCCCCACCACCCGGACAATGACCTGAAACTGGGGCTTTATTATGAACCTGACTATATTTATTTTATCAGGGCTGAGGACACAAGCCCGGCTTATGCACTGGCATCCGACACCTTCGAACACCGCCTTCATTTCAAGATGAGGCTGGATGCTTTTGAGCGGAACCTGCTCGAATTCAGGCATTCAGGCTGGGATTTCGGGACAGACCTTATCTGCGGCTGCCGGCAGAGATGGAGGGACCATGGTTTCGAAGGCCAGTATTCCGGAGAGGATACAAGACAGTACATCCTCCTTAAAGGGTTCAGCACTTTTTGCTTTGGTATTCCGGGGCTCTCCGAGAGACACAGGCTTCTCCCTTCTTTATATGCCGCATACAGTCCTGACCTGCTGGACCGGTATTCTGCCGCAGCCCTGGGGCATGATTCGAACAGCGAGGATGCCAACAGCCTCGATTTTCCCGTCCTGTACGGTGTGACCTCGGAAGAGGTCCTTGCTAACCAGTACTTTATCGCCACGCTTGAGTACAGGCTGGAGGTACTGTTCTTTCTGTTCCTCCATTTCCGTGTTTCCGGCGGTTTTTTAAACTGCCAGTCCCTCCAGGATCCGGCCAGGCCGGACAGCGGGATACAATATATCAGGGAGAGGTTCAGGGCTCTGGATGCGGGCATCTCAAGCGGGTTCCTGGGCGATAGTATGATCAGTTTTGATTATGGATATAACTGGGACATTAAACGGGGAGAGAAAAGGGGAGGTTATGCTCTCAACCTGGATATTATCAAGCAATTTTGAGTGCCATCTCTTTTCCTGTGAGAGAAAAGTATGACTGTGACCACCGTCGATTATTTTATCATGATCTCATGTTTTGCTGCTTGTGCCATTAATATCCTCTTTGCCCTGTTCCTCTGGGTCAAGAATCCCAGGGATATCGTGGCCAGGAATCTGAAATTGTCCATCCTCTTCACGGCCGTGTACGGCCTGGGCGTGGGCGGCGAATATTTCTGTTATTATTATCTTCCCCGGCTTAGTAATTTTGCCGCCAGGGTATCCTTGTCCAGTATCCTCTCCATACCCCCGTATGTGGTTTTCAGTTATTATCTCTCCGGGAACCTTAAGAATATCAGACTGAAGAAGATCATTATCTATGCCCTGACCATAACGCTCGTTACGCTCATCTTTACCACGGACCTGATGGTGGTCACGGTAAAGGACTGGCATCACCTGAAACCGGACGATCCTCCTGCGGGGCCGCTGGAACCCCTGGTGCGGCTTTTTATCCTGGCCAGTCTCACTGTCGCTACTTATAACCTTCTGAAAGGATTCCGGAAGACCACAGGGTTCAGGCGGGTTCAGTTGAAGTATTTTATCTGGGGTATCTTCGTATATATTTTTTTTACCATTATCCTGTCCGCCATTATCCCGCTGGTATTCCAGAATGACCAGTTCGCCCAGCTGCCCCCGGTCATCTCCATTATTATGACAGGAACGGCCACATTTGCCATTATCCGGTACAGGCTGATGGATATCGAGACGGTCGTGCACAAGACCATTCTATGGGTTTTGACAAGCCTTCTCATCATCCTGCCGGTTTATTTTTTCTGGAAATTTTTTCAGCCCCTGCTTTCCCGCGCTACGGACATTTTTCTCAGCTTGGTGATGTTGTTCTGGTTTCTCATCTACGGATGGTACAATAAAAATATCCAGCCCGGCATCGATCATTTGTTCCGGAGAAGGAAATATGATTATTATAACATGCTCAGGGAACTGGGCCAGAAGATCGGAACAGAGCTGGAGCTGAACTCGGTCCTCAGCCGGCTCTTCAGGGAATTGCAGAATGTCCTGTATATCCGGAATGTCCTGATCCTTGTCCGGTCCGCCGACCGGGAGGACCGGGATTTCTATGAAGTAGGGCAGGCCGGGTACGATCAGTCTTTTTTAAAAAGTCAGGAGAAGGTACTGTTAAAAGAGAAGAGCGGACTTTATCATTGGATCATGCAGAAAAAAAAGGCAGTGGAAAAAGGGCAGATCATGTTCGACCCGCAGTACAGGGAGATCAAGGAGGAGTCCCTTTTATTCTATTATCACCATAACCTGGAGCTGCTGGTGCCCCTAATCCTGGAGGCGAAAGTGATCGGTGTAATGCGCCTGGGAAAGAAGGAGAACCTGCAGGGCTATACTTTAATGGATACGGACCTGCTGGAGCAGTTGTGCCACCGGATCGGGGTCACTATCGACAACGCCCTTCATCACAGCGATATCGTGGAGAAGGAGAGGCTGGAGGAGGCCTTGAAACTGGGTCAGAAGATCCAGCTGACGCTGCTCCCGAGTGAAGTTCCCCGGATCAAAGGTTTGAATGTATACGGATTCATGACCCCGGCCCGGGAGATCGGCGGTGATTATTTCGATTTCATCGCCATGCCGGAAAAAAAGAGCCTGGCCATCGTGATCGGTGATATTTCCGGGAAAGGAGTGGGGGCCGGACTTTACATGGTCATGCTCAAGACCGCCGTTCATATCTTTTCGAAGAAAGAACAATCACCCAGGCAGGTCATTCTGGACGTGAACCGCGTCTTCAACCGGCAGATCGAGGGAGAGAAATTCATGACCCTGCTTTATCTTCTGTGGCAGGAGGAGGACGCAACGCTCACATACTCTTCGGGTGCCCATGAACATATCCTGGTCTACCGGGATGCTGCACGCGAAGTGGAAACCATCCCGTCCGGCGGTATCCTGCTGGGTGTCCTTCCCGATATCAACAGCTATATCGAGGAAAAGAGCATCAAGCTGAAGCCCCGGGATAAGATCCTTTTATACACGGACGGAGTGACGGAAGCACATAACAGCAAACA
>JAQTRT010000121.1 GCA_028711675.1 bacterium
CGGGCCGCAGGCATAAACATCGCCGTTGGAAATGATCAGGGTGAAAAAAGGAAGGCCCAGGCAGTATTGGTAGGGCCGCGGCTCTTTCAGTTTCAGCATACTGTGATAACGATAGTATATCCTGAAAGGACCGTTGTTCAGGGATTCCGTGTCCTTCTCAAGCTGCCGGAGCATTTCCATGCTCAAGCCTTGATCCGTTTTTTTATTGATACTTTCCGGATGCTGGATGAACGGCTTCACGGTAAAATAATCAATGCCTATTTCCTTCAGGGTCCTGGCCAAAGGCAGGATCTCTCCCTGATTCTGCGGTAAAACAATGCACTGGACGCCGATCGTTGTGTTCAGTCCCCGGTCTTTTTTTACCCTGACCATGTCCGTCAGATTCTGCATCACCGTATGGAACATCTTGGGGGCTGCCTTGTGAATAAGGGAATACGTTTGCCCGGTACCCGCGTTCAGGCTGATGCGGACCCATGTCAATGCTCCCAGCACGTCACGGGAGAAATCCGAATTGAATAAAGTGCCGTTAGAAGCAATGGCTGTGTCAATCCCATTGGCTTTTGTGGTAAGGGCGATCTCTGCCATATCTTTATGAAGGAGGGGTTCTCCTTCGCCTGCGTACATGATGCTCTTCACGCCGAGTCCGGAGACCTCTTTGAGCAGTTTTTTCACTCTTTTGGTCTCCAGCGACCTCTGGGCATACTCCATGTAATCATACGCGCAAAAAACGCACCTTAAATTACATAGGCCTGTGGGGCTTATCTCCGCATAAACGGGATATATTTGTTTTTTATTCAGCCATTGATGGACCCGATCCACGTGAAAGATGAGTTTGTGGGAATCTATTCTGTAGTCTGCCATTTTTATTTTTTCCGAAAAAGCCTGTTAATATTATTATATACAAGTTCAGGGGTGATATGATCGATGCATTTTTTCGGATACTTACAGGTGCCCCGCATACAAGGACGGCATTTCAGCGTCAGACGGGGCTCAAGCTTGACCAGGCCGGGCGCGGAATGGCTCTCATCATAAGTAGGTCCGAACAGGACAATGATCTTTTTCCCGAGGAAAATGGCCAGATGCAGGGCCAGGCTGTCATTGGTAATGATCATCCGGCAGGAATTGATCCAGTCAACGTACTTCTCGATATTATCCAGGTGCTGCTGGTAGATATAGGAATACTTATCCCTGATCATGCTTTCCAGTTTTTTCCAGTTCTCCAGGGACCAGGCCTTATTGGGCCATTTGGAACCGACATGGATGTTGAAACCGATATCGTACGTGACCTTGGAACGGGGCTTATAGCCCAGGATATAGTTTTGGTTCTTCCATTCACGGCCCAGCATCTCATAAAGGATCTGCAGCCAGTGCTTGCCGCTTGTTCTTTTAATATTGGGATTATTGGAGATATATAAAGCTTCGTATGATTTTTCATACGCTTCGGTCTCCCCGGAAACAGGATCGAACCGGAATCCGTACCTCTGCCACGCTTTAATGGAGTCTGAAAGGGCGCAGATGCCGTTGTTCTTCTCCAGATTGATCACAATGTCATAATTTTCATGCTGAAGCTGGAGAACGGCATTCAGGTTGTAGATCAGGATGCGGTTGATATAAGGATTCTTTTTCAGCAGGGGGATCCCTTTCTCATCCACCAGCCAGGTCACCTCATCGTTTTTAAACAAATGAAGAATAGCCGTCGTACGGAAAATATCGCCCAGGCTGACAATCGTGGTGTTGGACTGCACCTGTTCCAGTATTTCCGTATAACCTGTCTTAATGATCAATACTTTTCTTTTTTTAATATTTTTCATATCGGATGGCATATCCAGAAATATGATATTTAATTTAATTGGATTGTCAAGTTCAAATATTCGTTTTCAACGGCTGTCCCATTAAGTTCTCTTCCCTTTATGGTTTAAAATCATTATTGAGCCGTTATTGTTTTAACCCGGGTTTTAAAATATATGGAAATCAAAAAATCATTATATACATTAAAACTTTAATCTCTTTCACCTTATATTTTATGGATAAATTAAAAAAACTGATAAGCCGGTATCAAATCCCTATCAAGATCGCGTTCCTGGCTGTTCTTGTTTATTTTCTCGGTAAACTCATCGTCCGGAACTGGCAGGAACTGATCCGCTATCAATTCTCTGTCAATATATCCTTCCTTCTTTATTCATTTCTGATCGGCATCACATCCTATCTCTTCCAAAGCATAGCATGGTACATTACATTAAAAAAAATGAAGGTGCCTATATCCTTTCTGGAAGGAATGCGGGGATGGTATTATTCCTTATTGGGCAAATACATCCCGGGCCGGGTCTTTCAGCTCCTGGGCCGCGTGTACTTTATTAAAAAACAAAAGATCAACCGGAAACTGATCGGTGCCGGTTATATCATTGAGACCGTCATGGGGCTCTTTTCCGCATCTTTTTTTATCCTTATTTTCCTGATCTATCTGATCCAGAAAAAGGAGATGATCTACACACGGATCATCTTCCCCTTGATCTTTCTTCTGGCCGTATGCGTCATCCTTATCCAGCCTTCCCTGCTGGAATACATCATAAACCGGATACTGAAAATCCTGAAGAAGGAACCGATCCGGATCAAGATGCATTTTTCAGATCTTTTTATTCTCCTCACCCTTGCTATAACAGCCATGGGCATATACGGGTTCTCTTTTTATTTTTTTATTAAGTCTTTCTGGCCTGTGACCATTTCGTCTTATTTTATACTGATCGGATCGTTTTGTCTCTATTCCATCATCAATATCCTGGCATTCTTCTCACCGAACGGCCTGGGGATCGGCGAGCTTTCCCTGATCTATCTGCTCGGCCGGATGCTCCCCACCTCCCTGGCCATCATCATCTCCATTGCCCTGAGGATATTCATCCTCCTGATCGAAATAGCAACGGTCGGGATCGTTTTATTGCTGGATAATTTATTCTTTAAAACCAGACGGGAAAAGGGATAAAGATCCCTCTCATCGGGAAGCAACAATATAAAAGACCTCATCCGACATAGAAGGAAGGCCGGCTTCTTCTTCAATTTCAAGCCGCCGGCCAATCCATGGATCATTTATTAAGTGATCTATACCTGAAACGGATGAAACGGTAATAATAACCTGATTTTCATCATCATTGATCTTACTGGTTTCAGTATTTTTTTTAATAACCTGTTTATTAAAAAAACCGTGATGGATAAAATTCATTTATGATTACTGGCCTGAATATAAAAAACATCGGTTTCCTGAAGGGATAATATTTTCTTGATTTCCTTAAATCTAACCCTACCCATTATTTCTGTTATGATATCCTCCTCTATTTCAGGTTTTAGTTGATATGACTTTAAAAACAAACGGACAGCATATTCTTTTAATTTTCTTCCTCCCGGTAGAATATTGAAGAGCGTCATACCCGTTTTAACAACCCAAGCCCTTATCAGGGAGACACTTTTTTTCTCTTCCGGATTTTGATTCGAATAACTAAAAAACTTGGGGAGAAAATGATGCAGGGCCAGTATTTCTGACAATTCCTTGAGTGAAAAATAATTTCGACTGGCTTTACTGGCCTTGAAACCCTTGGCTTCTTTATTGGTAATATTGAAAATCAATAATCCTTTTTTTTTAATTATGCGGCTGCATTCTTTTAAGAACTGATGGATATCCAGATACATAACAGCTTGCATGCAGATGATAACATCAAAGTAATCATCTCTGAACGGCAGATGATGAGCGTCCATATTCACTAAGCTCATCCGAGGGCCATAATGAGAACGGGCCAAGCGTAAACTATCCAGGATAAGGTCACCGCCTACCACCAGACGGGCTTTCCGGGTCAAGAATCCAAGCCCCTGACCGCATCCGCATCCGATTTCCAGTACTTTTTTATTCCGGATAAAACGTGAAGAGAAATAATACCGGTAATGCATCTCTTCGCATTGTCTTTGACTGATATAATCACCCGGTTTCTCTGTTTCCAGAAAAAGATTTTTTAATCTCATATATCCTTTAATGAAAAAATGGTTCGCTTGTTAAATACACTTATCCACTAACTGCTGATAAATTTCCTCCATTTTCCCCATTTCAACGTAATAATCCTGCCTTTCACGGATAAGGAGGCAATTGGCTTTCCCAAATGCTTCCCGCTTTGTTTTATCCTTGACCAGTGAACAAATTTTATCGGCCAGGAACTCCGGATCATGTTTGGGGATGATATAACCGTTCCGGTCGTCATCGACCCAGTCCTTACTGGCTCCGGTCTCTGTGATGAGCACAGGCAATCCGCTGGCCATGGCCTCTCCTGTGCTGGCGGCCAGGCCGCTGTCCGACAAGGCTGTGGACACATATATGTCCGCTGACGCAATATACTGAGGAAAATCCTCATCGGAAAGAAACGTTATAAAGGACATATATTCAGGGACCTTTAATGATTCAGCCAGCTCTTTTAAATAAACGCCCTGTGAACCTTTTCCCACAATGATAAAGCGGGCCTCCGGACATTGTTTTATGACAAAGGGGGCGGACCTGATTAAAAGCTCCACATTATACAGCGGGTCCAACGCCCTGAAGCTGATAATGCCCACGGAAGGACCATTGAGCCCCATTTTTTTTCTTACTTCCGGACTTCGCTTATCCGGACTGAACTTTTTTGTATCGATCCCGAAATAGATCTTTCTGATCTTATCCTTCTCTGCTCCCAGGTCCAGCATGGCTTGAACGGTATTATCGCCGTCAGTAGTGATCATATCCGCTTTTTTCAGAACAAACCGGGTCAGCCGTTTACCCATACTTGACTTCTTGGGAATGACAAGAACATCCGTTCCCCAGGGAGTAAGGACAAAAGGATGAAAACGGCTCACGGCAGCATAAAAACCATGATTAGTGACAAAATGGGCGTGGATGACATCCGGTTTGATCTTCTTGATATAAAAGGACGTTTGGATCAGTCCCAACGGGAAATTAAGTGAGAAGGTGAAAAACTTGGAAGCATGGACCGGCCCGAAGATGAATTTAAAGATTTTTATCAGAAACGGATTTTGAATATCCTCTTTAACCAGGGAAGCCAGATGATAGATTTTAGCGCCTTCCATCTCTTTAAAAGAATGGGTTATGATCGAAACATTATGGCCGCGGTCAATAAAGAATTTAACCCATCTCCGGGTATGGACGGAATTGGCATTGGCAATAAAACATATATTCATATTAGGCAGAATAATACTTTCTTTTTAAAAATCAAGGATAAGATATGCCAAAAGATATAATTATTGTTTTTGAATCGGACCGGATCGGACGGCTTTATCCAGAAATTCCTGTTTGATCTTCAAGACAACGGTGGGGACATACACCTGTCTGGCCCTCTGATAATACAGGTTGATGACATTGAACTGGGTATTCAGGTCCTTGATATAGTTTTCCGGGATATTGAACTGGGCCGGCGAGTACATGACTTCAAACAGGTCCGGGTGGTTCTGAATGATGGGCAGTATCTTATCCACGGCATCGGAACTGAAACTGTCCCACACAACATACCTGATCCTGTTCTTCTGGTAATATTTTAAAGTATCGGCCTCAAACTGCCGGGACCAGCGATCATCCCTTGAATATTTTAAATCATCAAAATAATGGATGCACTTGTGATCACTCCAGATATAATAAAGCGAGGATTTCCTGGAACTGACAAGGGCGCCGGATGGGACGTTCTTCTTTACCCATTCTGCTGACTGGATATAAAATTGGAGTACAGGAGGGTATGGGTTCCGGGCTTGATAAACCCGTTTGCAGTTAATGGTCAATAAACTGGCCAGCATGAGTCCGCAGACCGAGAGCAGGACCGTATTCCTGACCAGCTGCGGCAGAAAAGAAGTGATGCCGGAAAGACCCTGAAAAAAATACACATAGAACAACGGAATAAGGATGATAAAATAACGGGAGAGGACCACAGGGTCTCCGGCTGAACTGGTCAGGAAGAGAAAGGTAAAGATGCCGAACAGGTCATAATAATTAAACCCGCCCTTGGACCGGATTTTAAAATAAATCCCCGAAAGAAGGACCAGGACAGCTAAAATCTTCAGCCAGTTCAATTCAAAGATATTCTCATCAGGATCGCCTACGAATTTCTGGGCCATTACAGTAAAAGCTTTTTTTATCTGTTCCGGTTTGGTCAGGGACAAAGCCATCTCGATGATCATAGGAGGGTATATCTGAATCCAGCTTCTCTCAGAAAAGGTCTTCGGTTCTTTGGAGCTCTCAGCATCCGCTGTCACGGATGTTTCGGACTGCTGCTGGGCCGTCATATTAAGATTCCTCAGATGACCGGAATATTTTAAATAACCGCCGAATATCAGGAGCAGGACAAACAGCATGACCAAAAGAAATTTGATTTTTTTTGTTATCAGCATATACAGCGGTCCGATGACCAGAATCGCGATACCCGCTTCCCTGATCATATAGCAAATGAACGAGAAGAAGACAAGGAGGATCGAGTAAAGGATGCTTTTCCCGTTGAATTCCAGCCTGGTCTGTTTCTCCAGCAGGATAAAGAACAGAACAAGAAAAGCCAGGAACACGTTCTCCGTCATGATGAGCGAGGAAAAATGAACAATCTGAGAATTCAGGGCTACAAATACCACCAGGATAAAGACCCGGAAAAGCTCCATCTTTTTTCGGTAAAAATGATATATAAAAAAGAAAAGCAGGAACGTACAGATGAACGGGAATAATTTTAAAAGTATAAAATTATAATGAAAAAGATAAAGAAGCGGCACATACATCAGTGAGAAACTGAAACCCCTTAAATGCGTGACAAGGGGCTCATTGATCAGATACAGGTCCCGGAATCCTTTTCCGGCCAGCAGGGACTTAGCCCGGAGGAGATAGGAAGCATTGTCTCCGTTCATATCCAGCACCGGGTAAAACGAAATGATGTACATCAGAAAGACCAGGCCGCTAAGGGCATAAACCATGATCTTTTCTTTTCCGGCCTTGAGAAAGGGGCATATGGAATTAAGGAAATAAACAAGTATGATATTAAAGATAAAAAAATAAAGAAGCAGTTGAAAACCATGATGAAACGACTTGTAAAACTGGTTTTGAATGATCGGGTTAAATAAAAAGATATTCAGAATAATGATAACACAAAAATAAAAAAAGAGGGAATACGATGATGGCCGGGGAAAGGTTTTTAATGGCGGGGCTTCTGTATTATGAAAATTTTTTTTCCTCATAAATTATTCAATAATAATATTCTATCCTATTTTAAAGTCAATTAAATTACGCTGCGGCCGCTCCTTTCCGGACCGGTGATTTTTCAATAAAACACATGGCCTAAAAATAATTTGATTTCCTATTTTATATCACTATTATTTCTATCAGCAGACGCGGGAATCTATTTATGGATAGCGCAATTTATAACAGTTGAACACTGATAATAATTATTTTGACAGGATTAGCAGGATAATTTTTATTAAAATTTTAATAAATTCATTCTTCATCCTGTCTGTTTTTTATCTGTGCCTTTCCGTGTGAATCTGTGGCTGTATTTCAAATTTCACAGGAGGATCCTATGAATTTATTTCAACTGGTAAAACCAATTGGCATCACGACTTATGCGTTTATTTTTCTGACCGTACTGAGCGGCCTTTTAAGATGGAAACTGAATGTGCACAAGTTCTTGGCCCTCTCAGCATTGGTCCTGGGAACTACCCATGCCGTTATTGTTATTTTCTTTTAAATGCAAAGTATATTTCCATGTCCTTTATAAGAGAGCCTGAAGGATTTAAATTGAGCGGAAATTCTACGCCTGATCTATCGTAAGTATGATGTTCTTCGCAAAATCAAATACGTTCCCCAGGGCTTCTTTCTGGATATAAATGATCTTATCCCGTTTCTGGTGCCAGTTGGGGACCGCGTTTTTATCCGCAGGCGCGGCGCCGATCGAAAGAGCCTTGAATCCGAAGTTCCGGATCACTTCCATCTCCGTATAACCCACAGGCAGGTCCACTCCCTCTGCCGGAGCAGACAGGCCCAGACTTGCTTTTTCCGCAACAGCGTTCATCTCACTGTCGGGCAAATATTTTTTCAGCATGCCTTCTGACCTGAGAAAAACAGGATTCCCGATACCGCAGCATTCCAGCACCAGGAAACCGGCATCAGGCCTTAGTTCAAACTGGTGTTTCCTTAAATAATGATGGATGCCGTCGCACCCTGTCTCTTCCGCGCCAGTAAAAAGACCTGTGACCTCCACGTGATCAAGGGGGTGGGCCTTAAAATAAGCCATTAAGGCCAGGAGCACTCCTGCGCCGGAAGCATTATCATTGGCCCCGCTGCAAGGCGGCGCAGCATACTCGGAATGAAAAGCCGCTGCCAGGCACGCTGTGAAAAAGATATCCAGCGCGTAAAAAAGTAACCGGCCTGCAAAATGGGGTATGATCAGAAAAACCAGGCTATTGAGGAAGAGAAGGCCGAAAGCCACGAACGACATCCTGATGAAAAAAGGGAGACACCGGACGATCCGGGGATGGAACAACAGACCGGCCCTGGCTGAATCCACGTGAGCAACGACATAAACCTGTCTTTTAACCTGTCCTGATGCCGGACTGATCCGGCTGGCCAGGTTCTGGCTCCACCTGGACTTTAAAAACGTGTAGAAAAAAGTATGCTGAAAAACAAATTCCTTATAGAATAAAAAGAGAAGGAATGCCCCAAAAAGGATAAGGAGCAGTTTAAACTGGTCCTGGAACAGATGAAAGGTGAGGGACGCAAGCAAACCAGCCAGGAAAAGGAACTGGTAAAGGGCGTACACCGAGGACGGGACCTTGAATTGTTCTCCTTCCACGGCCAGGCCCGATGCCTCCAGTCTCTTCCGGATAAAGTCAAAGGCCTTTGCCTCGTTCTCCGAGGAAGTCAAGCGGTGGCCCAGCTCTTCGCTCAGATAACAGACATCCTGGTATATCTCTTCCATGTGCGTTATTTTATTTCTTTAGAATCGAATGTCAATA
>JAQTRT010000122.1 GCA_028711675.1 bacterium
CTGTCCTTATTGTGTGTATGTATCTGCAAGCCCCAGCCTGTATTAACAGAGTGGAAATTCAGATAATTAATTTCATAATACTGGTCTGATACGATCCAGCCCTGGGACTGAAAGGTTATGTTGGTCCAGGAGAACTGGTCAGCCTCCTGCCGGTCCTTAATATTCCTGGTTTTAATGTCAAAGACGTAATCCGGTACACCGGGATTCAATGGGTCATATTTTGCTATATGTATATAACAGTTAAAAGAAGCATCGATGACATATCCTGCTGTAATATAATCATTTTCCAAAGTCTGCTGAACACTCTGTCCGCATGAAGAGGGGTATGTTGTGTTTAATAATTTTGTCCAGTTTGTATTCCCTGAACTGTCTGTTTTAATCAGGGTTACCCTGTCATTTATCGTTCCTGAAATAATATATCCGCCATCAGAAGTCTGATCAACAGAATAACCGTAGTCAGCGGCAGCCCTGCCGTATGTCTTGTACCAGCTCATATTACCCGAACTGTCGGTCTTGATTAAATACACGTCATAATTTCCTGCTCCGTAGGATTTGGTAAATCCGGCAATGATATATCCGCCATCCAGGGTCTGCTGGACAGAAAAAGCACGATCTTCATCAGCTCCGCCGTATGTCTTATACCAGCTCATATTACCCGAACTTGTGGTTTTAATCAGGTAAACATCCCAGCCTCCCGCACCATAAGATGAAGTATAACCGGCAATGATAAATCCCCCGTCTGAAGACTGTTTAACAGAATAACCCACATCACCGCTCGATCCGCCAAATCCTTTGGTCCAGTTGGTATTACCTGAGCTGTCAGTTTTAATTAAATACACATCAACATCAGTTGACGGCATTTTCATTCCTGTCACAATATATCCTCCGTCTGATGTCAGATCAACGCCCATTCCAAAAGGATTTATGTCTGGCCCTCCATACATTTTTTTCCATTCCTCATTACCATTCACACCCAGTTTAATTAATATCGCATACATGTAATAAGAAGCATCATAGGTCTGTCCGACAACAATATAACCGCCATCCGGCGTTTGTTTGATTTCATAAGCCTGATCCCAGGAAGATAAACTATAGATCTTTTCCCAGCCCCAGCTGTGTAACAGTCCCGGTAAAACAAGGGACAGGGTAATCATTATAATATTTATTCTCCTGCCTTTCATATCCACTAAGGTAAAAGCGTCCTGGACATTAAATATCCTCTTCCCGCGTCCTTTACTTCGCCACAGCACAGACACCTCTTACGCGGAGCTTGCCCGTTTCCAGGACATACATATACACTCCCATGGGAACGGTTTTCTGGTCCGTATCGGTCCCGTCCCAGTACGGCATACTGCTGATGCTCTTGATCCTGTTGCCGCTGATATCGAATATTTCCAGTTTAAAAGGGCCGTATACTCCGTTGAACACCAGATAATCGTTTACACCGTCATTGTTCGGGGTAATGATCTTTAAATAAGGCTTGAGCTGCACGGGTTTCAGTTTACCCGCAGGGATGAGGCCGTAGAGACCGGTCTGCATGACAGGTGCCTGGACCGTATTCTTCTGGCCATCCGCCGTACCCCCCAGGTTCAGCCACTCTATCCCGTCATACCGGCACAGCCTTAACTCCTCTTCCTTTATTGAGGAACCGTCGACATATCCGTCATTATCAATATCAAAATAAAGAAGAGTAAGCGCGCAGAATTTTTGGAACATGCTGTTATGCGGTTCCAGGCTGTATACCGCTACACAATCTCTGTATATCCCGTCCCGGGGAACGGGATATATCTGTTTGAAGGTAAGGTTTATTTTATTCTCAACAAAACCATCCGCAAATTCCATTTTATTCTCCCCGTCATAGGGATTCGCGTCCGATAATTTTAAATCCCCCCCGCTGACATCCAGGTTTTTACTGTTCTCCTGACAAAGGGTCATATGACGGGGATCGGACGGACTGCCGGATAAATACTCGATACCGGTCAAAGAATTATAAAGCTCCAGGTAATAGTAAATAATGCCGGGAACCTGTTTATCCGGCCTGATCAGTACTGTCCCCCGATAATCCGTCTGGTTTATTATCCCGGGAATGAATTCCCGGCTTTCGTAATCCTCCATGACAGGAGTCTTATAACAGAAAACCGCATTTGTATTATTCCTGCTATTGTCCAGGATCAGGGTCAGATAAATATTATCCCCGACGATCTGGATCACATTGTCCGTATCACCGCTGAAGGTATAGCCGTCATAATTACCAGGAGGCAGCGGTGATGAGAGCGTAACCTCTGCTGTTAATTCCGGAGGGGATATAAATGGCGTATACTGCGCCCGGATCATGCTGGGCGCGAGAATAATGATGATCCATAATATTTTGATCATAATGAAACCTATCTAAGGAATGATCAACCGGCCGGATGAGTCCACATCAATTGTAATTTTTGTCGTTATTTCAAGCTGTTTGAAAAAGTAACGGGCCCGCACAAGCCCGTGGTAGGAGCCTGGTTTTAAACGGATATCCAGGCCACAGGAATAATATATATCACCTTGTTCAAATATCGGAGCCAGTTCACCCAGAAAAATATTTGTTACGGCATTATCCTTAACATCCGAAATGGAAAAATCAACCTCCGGCCTCAGATGGATATTGGAATTGTTCTTAAACCTCATCCTGATCCCGGCAACATAATACTCCCCATCCCTTCTGTTTGTGATAAATTGGATATCTCTGATGCTGAAATCCGTTTGGGCTCTCTCTTTTATGATCACATAAAGCGGGACACTGATCCCGGACTTGACCATACCCCCGTCATCAATAGTAAAAGACAGGTTGGCGTTCATTTCGCTGAGACTGTCTTCAGTGCAAAGGGCGTAAAATGTCAGGCGCTTCTGCTCCATCGGCCTTAATTCAAATTCGGTCTCCCCGTTATATTCCAGCCAGTCCGAGACAGCAGGCGGTAAAAGCGGAGGATCATTCCTTCTCTCCTCCGGATCATCCTTGATGTTTTTCTTAAAGAAATAAGACCCGTTCTCATAGCTTAAGAACACTTTAGCTTTTTCCGGATTATTGTTCCCGATGTTGTAATGGATGGCAAATTTAGTATCCTCATTCGTATGAATAAGCACTTCATTGAATGAAGGCGCTACCCATACTTTAGCAGAAAGCCATGCAGACCATAAAATCATGAATAAGAACAGGAATACTTTCATTTTATTACCCTCACTCAACCCTGGCAAGGGAATAAGGTGAAACCAGGAACAGCTTCACCTTATTCCGCTTGCTTTTTTAAATTTTGACCCTGTCTCCTTTTACTGTATCACCAGCTCGAGTTTAAGCGCTGTTGTTTTGTAAGTGGCCATTTCTGCCGGTCCGAAATTGGCAGCCCAGTAAACATAGCGGTTGCCGCTGCTGATCCCGTCTCCGCGCTCCCAGGAACCGCTTCCCCAGAGCCGGCCATCATTGGCGCCAGCAGGATTGATGACACCCTGGTTGACGCCTTTACAGACCGGTACGCTGTAATAAGAGACAGGCAGGGAAGAAACCGTGGGGCCGTTGGCCATATTGGTATTGGCCGTGATGCTCAAATAAGAGCTTTGGTTATGGTTCGCGGTCCATTTCCAGGTCCAGCCTGTATTGGTGAACTTATAAACCCCTGCGCCCATGTCTATGGGAGGATTGATACGCGGGGGCTGATAGGAACTTGTATCGGCCTGGATCTGCCAGACCAGTTCCAGGGATTGATTGGATGTGGCAGTATGGATCAGCCCATCCGCATCATTGATGCCGCCTTTATACCTGGGTTTGGCGATCTGCCTGTTCGTGTTGTCGGTTTTCAATACCATGTACCATTTGGCCGCTGAACAGGAAAAATCGATATCGGCATACTGGTTGGCTATCTTCCAGCTGGTTAAACCCCAGTACACATTCGTCCATTGGATCTTTGATGTAATGGCGTGAGTTAAACGGTTTCTGATAGTGATGCTCATGTTACTCACGGCCGATCCGCCAATAACAACCTCTGCGGTTGAAATGGTCACTCTTTTGGCTATATACTGGCCGTATGCGCCGCGGGACATAAAGAGACACAGAAATAAACTCACAAATACCACGCTCAACTGAAATTTTTGTTTCATTTTTAATTCTCCTCCTAAAAAATCATGTTTTTGCCGATCATAATTTGTGCCGGCATAAGGGCACAAACCTTACTTATCGCCTGTTTTTCACCTCCTTTGTACTGTTTAGATACCCGGTCATGAAGAATCCAAACAGGATTACAACAATCATCTGCCTTCTTGTACAGCAATCCATTGTTGTTTCTATTAATTTAGACGGACGTGAAAGTGCGTTTAACAAAAAAAAGCAGGATATTTATATATTAAAAAAATTGACTTTATTTTGCTAAATATTAATATATGCTTGAATTTTTAACAACGATTAATATCAATCAAGAACTTCCTAAAAATACAAGGTCCGCAACAATTCATGATGCCTTAGGAAGAAGAAATGATATTACTGCCATAAAACAAGGCGGCAGGAGGCTTGCAACATCGATTGGAAGATACTGAATGACGAAAAATTGGTTTTGGAGTATTTGAACCGGAAAAATGATGAAGCCTTCAGAGAACTTTATAACCGGTATAAAAATCCCATATTTTCATATATTAAAAGATATTTGTATTATTCATCAGATGATATTATTTCAGATTTAACCAACGACGTATTTATACGGGCTTATATGAACCTGCCTCATTTAAAGAAAGTAAAATATTTTAAAAGCTGGTTGTACCGCATTGCCCATAATCTCTGCATTGATTATATTAGAACAAAAAAAGCAGTTCATCTTGATATGGATCATTTGCCGGATAACACGGTTGATAAAAGAGTCGATCTTGAAAATGATTATGTTGAAAATGAAAAAATTGAAACTATGTTAAATATCATAGATAATTTTGATTACGAAATCAAAGCTTTGATCATACTGAAATTTTTTCAAGGCCTAACATTCAAGGAAATCTCGGAAATTTTACAGATACCGGTGCGGTCATTGCAATATAAGTTAAGAAATGCCCTGACAGAATTGGAGTTTAAATTAAAAAAAGAGGGGTTGTAATTTTAAAATGAAAGACATCAATAAAAAAGAAAGGCAGCTCCTGTCCCGTTTATACCGGGTTTTCAGCAGCAAAGGGCACAGGGAAGGAGAGAAGGCGGAACAGTATGTTCAGGGAAAGATCGGCCAGTTCCGGCAGCTGCAGAAAGAGGATCCTTCCGGGGATTACCAGACCCCCGATTGCTTTGACGCTATTTTACAAAAAGCCCGGGGACAGGAACAGCTGTTCCGGTCCTCCCGGCTGCTGCGGGCCTCATTGTTTCTGCATTGGGTCCGGGCCCTGAAACAGCGCAGGAGGATCGTCCCGGGAATACTGGTCCTTGTTCTGCTCCTTGGCCTTTTCTTTTTTATACCCCGCCCGCGCCGCGACCTGTGTTTCATCCGGGCTTCCGGGGACATTCATGTGAACCAACAGCCTGTATTCCGGAACAACCTGTTTGAATATGATCTGACCAATGTCCTTGATATCAGTACCGGGCAGGGGGAGTGTCTTTTACAGGTGGAAGAGAGGAACTTTATCGTTTTAAAGGAAAAGACCCGTATCCGGATAACGAAGGGAAAGGATGTGGGCATAGAATTAAAAGGGGGAAGACTGATAGGCCGTGTTATCAAGAGGAAGGGGGAAAAGAGGCTTGTCATACAGGCAGGGGGAGCAGGATTTGAGATAGTGGGGACGGTGTTCTGCATAGAGCAGAGGGATGATCATGTGGAATGCGGGGTCATAAGCGGGAGGATAAAAGGCGTAATAAAGGGCAAAGAATATTATATTGAGGCTGGAGAAAAGATACAGGTGGAGGCCGGGAGGATGCCGGAGAAAAGTAAAAGGATCAAGGGGAAGGGAGGATTTCCGGAAGGGATAAGGGGGATAACGGCAAAAGGGAGGGGTGATGGAAAGAGGATCATAATAAAGACGGAACCCGGCAAGAGCAGTGTATACTGGGAGGACAGGTATCTGGGAAGGACGCCGTTCTTTGTAAGGGACCGGGAAGAGAGGTACCGGCACCTGTTCATCCGGCACGAGGGATACGTGTCCCGCTGGATCGACCTTAATAAGAACAGGGACTATAACATTAAAGCAGAATTAAAGAAAAAAGATAAAGCGGAATATATATGGAAAAAAAAGCTGAGGAACAAGGTATTTCTCAGACCATTCACGACAGGAACTTCCGTCATACTGACAGATATAGACGGGACGACATATAAAATAGAACAGAATAACGGTAATACCATGTGGAGATTTAATCCCGGAGTAAGGATGAGCGCCTATCCTATTTACTCCCAGGGTCGATTATATATACCGTACAATGATGATTATCTGTACGCTGTGAATTGGGAAACAGGCCGAAAAGAATGGAGGGCTCAAATAGGTACATTGGCCTATTCAAGCGTTGTATCACACAAAGGGAAACTGTATGGATGCAATAAAGACGGGGAATTATACTGCCTTGAAGAGAAAAAAGGGGCCATTATCTGGAAGATGAAGATCGGGAAGAGCTTTTATTCACCGCCTGTAATCAAAGACGAACACCTCTATGCAGGCGATGCAGACGGACGGCTCTATTCCATTAACATAAAAACGAGAAAAAAAGAATGGGTATTTAAAACCCAAGGAGCTATCATTGATTCCAAGCCGTTGATAACGGGGGGAATGATCATTATAGGATGCAATAACAGATACGTATATAGTGTGAATAGAGAGACCGGAAAACTGATATGGAAGTATAATACGGCCGGTGAGATCTTTACCTCCGCGGTTGAAATGGAAGATGACATCATCATTGCCACCACAGGAGGGAAGGTTTACAGCTTAAGACCAGGGGACGGGAAAAAGAACTGGGAACATGATCTACGGGCAAAAATATTAATAACACCATACGTCATAAAACAAAAATATGTCTGTATAGGGACAGAAAACAAGCTGATTATTCTAAATAAGTGGGGATTGCCGTATACGGACCTTGATCTGTCTTTAACAACTTATACTATATTGCCTCAAGGAAATATATATTATTGCTCTCAGGACGAATATCTCTATTATATTAAAGAAACCCTGAATTAAATAAAATCAATATTCTATCGTTTTACCGGACTTTAAAACCCCTTATTTCATATAACACGCTTCACCTTATTTCATGATCCTTGTCTTTAATAAAAAAATTTAATTTTACTTTACGTATTTTCCCGCCCTAACTCGTCTGAACATAAAGAACAGAAAGTAATTTAAAATTTCACATGATACTGTTAAAAATGTGAAAAAAGGAATAAAACAGCTTATTATCCGAGGAAGGTGGTCATGAACAGATATATTTTAATATTATTGATCATTCTTTATCAATGCCAAATCCTGTCTTCAGCGTATGAAAATGAATACTGGGGAGTGAGGGCCAATGGAATGGCGGGATGTTTTACCGCCATTGCGAATGATTATTCAGCTCCCATGTGGAATCCTGCCGGGCTGGATAATCTTGATGTCCTGGGTATTCAATTCATGTATTCCAGGCCTTTCTGGGGTTTTGACAGGGATTCCATAATGAATAATTATTACGCAAGTCTATTTTACCCTCATCCGGGTTACGGGTGTTTTTCCCTTACTTATGCCAGGTTCGCTGTAACTGAATTATATTATGAAGATACCTATGCTTTAAGCTATGGCGTCAATGTTAACGAGTTCTGGAACATCTTCGGATTTTACTGGCAAGTGGGGATCAATTTAAAATTATATAACCTTGGATTCCGGCTTGATGAACGGACAGAAAACGATCCTGTATTCCATGACGGCACTTCCTGTCAGGCCTTCGGGACTGATCTGGGTATTCTTCTGTCTCCCTTTTTCAGGGAGAATCAGCATAACTGGAAAATCGGCGTTACTTTATTTAATTTAAATGAGCCTGAAGTCGGGCTGCTCCACAAAGAAAGGATTGACAGAAAATTCACTGTTGGATTTGCCTATGATCTTTATTTTCCCCGTATTTTAAGGTCCACGGTTCTGGTCCCCGCCTTTAAAATATCTACGACCCATGATGATATCGCTGTTGGCCTGGAAATATGGACGTTTAACAGGATACTTGGCCTGAGAACAGGCTGGAATAAAAAAGAGATCAGCTCAGGGTTAAGCGTGAACCTGGACTGGCGTCATGATGTACAGCTCAGCACGGATTACTCTTTTCTTTCGCCGTCCCAAGTGCCTAATACATCTGGGACGCATCTTTTTTCATTAAGTATTAAATTTCCGGAACTCACTTCCAGACTTAATGATTCTGACAGGAACAAGGATCTGGACGATGAATATTTAAAAGAGGCCATCAGCAGATCCATGAACGAACTGGAAACACAGAAAACCAACCTGGCTCATAATGGTATTAAAACGAATAAAAGCAATGACACGGATAATAATATTGATCTGGTGCCTGCAGAAGAAGGACAAAAGGAGATGAAAAACAACGTTATGATATTTCATAACACCGATATAACATTTACCTATCTGGTCACTAAAAAAGGAAGTGTATCCATACAGATCTATAATATCAGAGGTGATCTGATAAGGATCTTAGTTGATGAAAAAGAAAGAAAGCCCGGTAAATATATGATCTACTGGAACGGAATAACCTCAAAAGGTTACCTGGCTGAAAGCGGCCTTTATTTTATTAAATTCATTCGGAATAAAAAAGAAATAATAAAAAGAATCATGTTTTTAAAATGAAAGACATCAATAAAAAAGAAAGGCAGCTCCTGTCCCGTTTATACCGGGTTTTCAGCAGCAAAGGGCACAGGGAAGGAGAGAAGGCGGAACAGTATGTTCAGGGAAAGATCGGCCAG
>JAQTRT010000123.1 GCA_028711675.1 bacterium
AAAAAAAGCGCGTAAACCCCCAGAGAGAACGGGGTATGGGTATGGATCAGGTCGATCTTTATTTCTTTGATCCGGGCCAGGTTCTTCCATGAGAACGGGACCGGTATCCGGTACTTGTTCAGCCTCAGCAGAGGCAGGCTGGGGAGAGTGAGGATATCGTGATCAGGATACGCTTTTAAACGGGGGACCAGAAGATAAACCCTGACTCCTTTTTTCCTCAAGGCATCGCGGTGAATATTCAGGGACGTTACCAGCCCATTGATCTGAGGTTCATAGGTATCGGATACAAGCAGAACATTCATTTAAATCACCAAATCAAGCTTCTCCAGAATCTTGCGGTGCTTCTTATTCCCGATGGAGGAGATGATGATCTTGTAACGATCGGGAAAGATCGTGTGAAGGACCTGATGGATCTGGTCCTTGTTCACTTTGTCGATGAGCCGGATCAGATCATCAAAGAGGTAATGCTTCTGGTAGAATAATTCCTGTCTTCCCAGGTTGTTCATATGGGTATCGATGCTCTCAAAGGCCAGGGCCAGGTTCCCTTTCAGGTGTTCCTTGGCATCGCGGATGGTCTCGTCTTTGATCTTCAGTTTCCTGAACTCCCTGATGATCCTGATGATCTCGTTCAGTTCTTTTTCGAAGTTCCGGATGCTGGTAGCGGAATAAATACCGAAGATGCCGAGGTCCTTAAATAAATTCTCGAACGAATAAATGGAATAACAAAGCCCCATGTTCTCCCGGATCTTCTGGAACAGGATAGAGCTCATACTGGAGCCTAAAACAGCATTGACGATATGAAGGGCGAAACGGAGCTCGCTCCGAAGAGGGAGGCCCGGGAATCCCAGGCAGAAATTCACCTGGGCCAGGTCCTTCTCCACGATCATCTCCCTGGCCCGGATATTATTGATCTTGAGAGTATGGGAATTCTTCCCGTTCTTCCGTTTATGAAGGAATTTTTTCCTGTTCAGATAATCAATTATTTTTTTATGGTTCAGGTTCCCTGCGGCCGCCACGATCAGATTGTGGGGATAATAATGTTTCCCGTAGAACCGGGATAATTTATCCCTGTCGATGGCTTCAATGAGATCTTTCCTGCCCAGGATAGGCCTCGCCAGAGGATGTCCCGAGAGCATGCCCTCGAGGAGGTTGTCCTGGACCAGCTCAGGCGGAGTATCTTCGTACATTTTAATCTCTTCCAGGACCACCTGCTTCTCCTTCGCGATGTTCTCCGGAAGGAACGTGGAATTCTCCAGGATATCCGTCAGGATATCCAGGGCCACATCCAGTTTATCCTGGATGATATTGATATAATAAGAAGTGTATTCCTTGGATGTACCGGCGTTGATGTAAGCCCCGACTTTATCGATCTCGTGCGCGATCTGCTTCTCCGTCCTGCGGACCGTGCCCTTGAACATCATATGTTCCAGGAAATGGGAATACCCGTTCTCATCCGCGGTCTCGAACGTACTGCCGGATTTTATCCAGAACCCGATGGAAACGGCCCGCGACGTTGTGATCTTCCTGGTGAGGACGACAATACCGTTCTCCAGTACCGTTCTTTCCATGGGCATGAAATTGTTCTTTTTTATATGGCTCATTTTGGTCCGTATTTAACAGATCGGATACAGGGACTTCCTGATTATAATATCGGAGATATTACCGCTCTTCTTTGACGGTCAGGGTAGAAAAATCGGATTTTTTTCGGGCCGGCCGGAACGACCGGTTCCCCAGAGACCTTTTCCCGTTCAAAACTTAACATAGGAATGGCAGGATCCGGCTTAATAAGAGCATAAAAAACAGGGGCAATTCTCTATAATAAACCTTTCAATGGCCTTCTGATAACTGATAGGACATGAGAAGTTCAGGTTCTGCCGGGTTCAGGGACTAATCCACGTCAACCATAGTTAGGTTAACCCTTCCTTTTTCGTCGATCTCGGTGACCCTGACCTTGACCATCTGTCCGATCCTTACCACATCTTCCACGCGGTTGACCCGTCTTGTGGACAATTTGGAAATATGGACCAATCCGTCCTTACTGCCGGGCAGGGAAACAAAGGCGCCGAAATTCATGATCCGGACGACCTCTCCCTCGTAAACCTCGCCGGGCTTCACATCGACCACAATGTCGCTGATGATCCGCATAGCTTCATCTACATCCTCGATCCTTTCGCCGGCAATGTTCACGACACCGTCGTCATTGATGTTTATATTGGTGTTGGTCCGGGCAATGATATCCTTGATCACTTTTCCGCCCGCACCGATGACCATGGCGATCTTCTCTTTATCCACTCTCATCACTTTCATCTTAGGCGCGTATTCGGAAAGCTCCGGCCGCGGTTTAGCCAGGACCGCTTCCATCTTATCCATGATGAAAAGCCTGGCTTCCCTGGCCTGATGGAGCGCTTTTTCCATGATTTCAAAAGTGATGCTGTCGATCTTGATGTCCATCTGGAACGCGGTAATACCTTCCCGCGTGCCGGCTACCTTGAAATCCATATCGCCCAGATGATCCTCATCCCCGAGGATATCGGTCAGGACAGCATAATGTTTCTCATCCTTCATGACCAGGCCCATGGCTACTCCGGCCACAGTTGATTGAATGGGCACTCCGGCATCCATGAGGGAAAGACATCCGGCGCAGACCGAGGCCATGGAAGAGGAACCGTTCGATTCCAGGATTTCGGATACAAGCCTGATGGTATAGGGAAAGGCCTCCTCATCCGGAAGAATGCCGGACAGAGCCCTTTCGGCCAGGCGGCCGTGTCCGATCTCCCTGCGGGACGGTCCACCCATCCTGCCCACTTCACCTACGGAAAAGGGCGGGAAATTATAATGGAGCATAAAACTCTTGGTATCCTCGCCTTCAATGTCATCCAGTCTCTGCTGGTCATCGACCGTTCCCAGCGTGGTAACGGCCAGGCTCTGGGTCTGGCCCCTGGTGAACAGGGAGGAGCCGTGGGTCCTCGGCAGGACGCCCACTTCACAGGTAATAGGCCGGATACTGGTCAGGTCTCTTCCGTCCAGCCTTTTCTTTTTATCCAGTATCATGCTGCGCACGATCTGGCGTTCCAATTCTTCAAATATCTCTTTCAGCTGAAGCTTTAAAGCATCCGCTTCGATCTCCGTATATTTTATCTTGCATTCTTCCAGTGTTTGTTTGAACAGCTCTTCGATCTTGCCGTTCCTTTCCTGTTTCTCGGTTATCGCGGAAAGATATTTTTCCATGGGCGAAGAGATCTTCTTTAAGACATCGTCTTTAACCTTGCTGTCCGGGACGAACAAGGCCGCTTCCATCTTTTTCGCGCCTCCGACCTGCTTGACGAATTCCTCCTGCAGGCTGACGATCTCGATGATGTGTTTATGGGCGAATTTCAGAACCTCGACCATATCGTTCTCGCTCATCTGTTTCGAGTTTCCTTCCACCATCAGGATACCGTTCTTGGTCCCCGCCACCACGATGTCGATGGTGCTCTTATCGATCTCCTCAAAAGTAGGCAGGACCACCATTTCCCCTTCAATTTTGCCGACCCGAACGGCGCCGATGGGACCGTTGAACGGGATATTCGACAGGGACAGGGCGGTCGATGCGCCGATGATGGCCAGGATATCCGAAGGATTGGTCCTGTCCGTGGACAGGGTAATGGGCACGACCTGCACTTCATTCCTGAACCCGTCCGGGAACAAAGGCCTGATCGGCCGGTCGATCAGCCGGGAAACAAGTATCTCTTTTTCCGTCGGTCTTCCTTCACGTTTGAAGAATCCGCCGGGGATCTTGCCGGCTGCGTAGATCCTTTCCTGATAAACAACGGTCAGGGGGAAAAAATCCGTCCCCTCCAGGGCTTCCCTGGAAGCTGTGGCCGTGACAAGTACCGTGCTTCCGCCGTACCTGACAAAAACAGCGCCGTTGGCCTGTTTGGCCATCCTGCCTGTTTCCAGGATTAATTCATCATTCCTGATCTTCAGTTTTACACTTTTTGACATTGATATCTTCTCCTCATTATTCTCTCCCTCGTGCGGCCGTAAAGAAGGTAATAAAGGCTGTAACAAAGGTGATAAAGGTTGAAAAGGTATTAAAGGTAATAAAGGTCCTTAGAAAAAGATCCTTAACCTTTACCGCCTTTAAATCCTTTATATCCTTTATTGCCTTCCTTTCGGCCTTTAAAACCTTTTTCACCTCGATGACGGGATATCCCTGTTTGACAGTAATAATATCCGCAACGGAAGGGAGTAATAATTATTTCCTTATGCCTAATTTTTTAATGATTTCCCGGTAACGCTTGATGTCCTTCCGGGACAGATAATCGAGCAGCCGGCGCCTCTGGCCTACCATCTTGAGCAGCCCCATCCGGGAATGATAATCTTTCTGATGGGTCTTGAGATGTTCGGTCAGAGAATTTATCCGGCTCGTTAAAATAGCGATCTGGACTTCGGGTGAACCCGTATCATTATTATGCAGTTTGTACTCCTTCACCAGTTTCTCTTTCTCTTCTCTCATCATTGTCATGAAAAAAACCTCCGTTTTATGTTTTTCATTGAACAAATGGCTTGATCTCTGTCCTGAACCAGCTGTTCTGTCAGGCCTTTTATTGAAACAAATCTTTTCTCGTTCCGCAGTTTTTTAATAAAGGAAAGAATGATCCTTTCCCCGTAAATATTCCGGTGGAAGCGGAAAATGTTTGTCTCGATCACAAACCTTTTATTGATGAATTTCATGCCCACATAAGTCATACCGTAATAGGAACGGTCTTTGAAACCTATACGGGTCAGATAAACACCGTTATCTGGTATTATAATACTTTTATTTATTAATTCAAGATTTATTGTTGGAAATTTTATTTTTTTCCCCAGGCCCTGGCCTTTTACCACACGGCCCCTGAGGGAGAAATACCGGCCCAATTCCCGGTTCGCCTGCTCTATTTCACCTTTCAGAATATGGTTTTTAATGGCTGATGTGCTTATTTTTTCACTTTTTTCTCTTACATTCCTGAAAATCCTGAGGGAATAACCGAATCTTTCACTGTACTGTTCCAGTGTCCTGACCGTCCCTTTGTTCCTGCTGCCAAACCTGAAATCTTCGCCCACGATGATTGCCTGGACCTGAAAAGACCTGTTCAGCCTCTCCAGGAACTCCAGGGGTGACATACGGGCCAGCTTGGTATTAAACCTTAAAAGGAGGACCAGATCCATGCCCAGGTCTTTAAAATACTCGAGACGGTCCTCATTGCCGAGGATAATGCCGTCATTCCTCCTGCTCAGGATATGCTTAGGCCTGTTCTCAAAAGTAATGACACAAGCCTTTGCTCCCTTTCGGCTCGCTTGCTTCCTGACCTCGTTCAGTATCTTCAGATGCCCCTTGTGGAGGGAATCGAATGTCCCGATCGTTAATATCACCTGAGGTCTCGTCCCAAGACCCTTATATAAATTTTTATTAATAATCATTGCTCTCTGACCCTTCCTGCCTCAATCCTCGTCATTATGGAATACTTTTAAATAAAAGAACTTGCCGTTCTTATGCTCCACAACGGCCAGAAGGTTCTCATCCTTGTCCGAGATCTTATAGATGCCGTTGATGAGGTTATCGCCGAAATCAAGAAAATGGAACTTATTCAGCTTTTTCCCGTTCCGGATATAATCGATATATGTATTCTTAATAATGAGAGCGGGATAATGTTTCAGGACCTCGTTCATGGAATAAATCTTCAGGCGGTTCAGGTCGTCGATCTTCCGGAATTCCTCCATGGTCATGGCATCCTCGGCGGTGAACAGGCCGTTCCTTCTCCTGACCAGCTTGTTCAGACTGCCGCCGGTATGGAGCTTCTTCCCGATATCACGGGCCAGGGCCCGGATATAGGTGCCTTTCGAACACTTGACATTCATAGTGAACGTTTTCCGGGCCTCATCCAGGGTCAGGAGATTGATCTCATAGATCTTGATGAACCGGTACGGGACCTTGACCTTGATGCCCTGACGTACCAGGTCACTGGCTCTCTTCCCGTTGATCTTGATGGCTGAATATTCAGGCGGCAGCTGACGGATGGTACCGATAAAGGTTTTAAGGACCTTTTCCAAATCCGTACGGTTCAGGACAAAGCCAGGGTCCTGATGGACCGGCTGGCCCGTCAGGTCGCCTGTGTCGGTCGCCAGACCCAGCTGGACCTCTGCCAGGTATTCCTTATCATTGGCTTCGATGAACTTGGAGATCTTTGTAGCCTTGTTCAACAGGACAGGCAGTACGCCCTCGGCGAACATATCCAGCGTTCCCGCATATCCCACTTTAGAGATCCGGAAATGTTTTTTGAAGACATTCACCAGATCGGCACAGGTAATTCCCGTCGGCTTGTAAATATTGACTATTCCGTTTATTCCCAGCATGGCTCTTAAAGGTAAGACTGTATCTTTTTTAGCACGATCCTGATGCTCTCCTTCATCTTTTTTCCGATCAGAAAACCGGAAGCCTGGAGATGACCGCCCCCGTCGAACACCTTTGCGATCCGGAAGACATTAAAATCCCTTTTTCCCCTGAGACACACCTTGATCTTGTTCTCATCCACTTCCTTGAACAGGAGCGCGATCTTCGTTCCCTTGACGTTGCGGATCATCTCGATCAATCCGTCCACGTCCGCGTTAGCACACTGGCCCAGTTCCTTTTTAGTGATATAACTCCAGACTGCCTGGCCGCGCAACTCCAGCTTCAGGCGGCTGATCACCCTTCCAAACACCTTCATGGTTACAGCCGGCATTTCCTGGAAATAATAACTGATCTCTTCGGGTTTGATGCCTGTCCGGAGCAGGTCCGAAGCGATCCGGTGGGTTGAAGAAGTGGTATTGGACTGGGAAAAACTCTTGGTATCGGTGGCAATGGCTATATACAGGAGTTCAGCGATGCACCGGTTGATCCTGAAACCGCCTGTCTTCAGAAGGCTGTATATGATCTCGCTGGTGGACGAAACGCCGGAATCAGAAAGTTCCAGGGTATGGGGCAGCCGGCTTTTCCCTTTGTGATGATCGATGGTAAAGACCTTCTTCAGTTCAAGACCCGGGATATCCTGGGCAAACTGGCCCAGCCGGAAAATACTGTGCGTATCGATGACCAGGAGGGTTTCGGGATTAAAAGATTCAGGGAGCACATCCTTAAGGTCGCTGTCCGGAGGGACCTGGATATATTCCGGGATGACGCACTGGCTGAAATGACTGAACAAGAACCTGTACCTCTGCGGGAACAGGTCTTCCATGACGATAAAATATCTTTTCCGGAAAGACCGCAGGACCTTGGCCATGATAAGCATGCTGCAAAGGCCGTCGCCGTCCGGATTGATATGTGTTGTTATTAAAAAATTATCGGAAGCCTTCAGCTCCTTCCAGAACCGACGGTAATGCGATCTACTGATCATGCTTCTTCTCCTGGTCCTTTATCTTATCCAGTTTTTCAATGATCCGGAAGGCTTTTTCGATGCTCTCATCCAGGATGAAGTTTAAAGTAGGTATGATCTTGAGCCTTATGTTCTCGGATAGCTTGAAGTGAAGGAACTTGCTGGAACTCACCAGCCCGGCCAGGACCTTTTCCTTCTCTTTCTTGGACACACCGTAGATGCTGACGTAGATCTTGGCGTTCTTCAGGTCCTGATCGACCTTAACCTGTGTAATGGAAACAAGGCCTTTGATACGCGGGTCCTTCACCTCTTTCATGATAAGGTCGCTCAGCTCGCGGCGCATCAGTTCGTTGATCCTTTCCAGTCTGTACTTCATATCTGTCTCACTCTTCCCCGGCCAAATGGAGGAACTCGCTGTGATACCGGACGAGATACCCGTCCTTCAGGCGGCCGCAATGGTCTATGATCCTGCTGAAATTCCGTTCGATGAACTTTTTACTCTCCCCGATCATGCTGATCCCCATAAGGCTCTTCTGCCACAGGTCCTTGTCATCCACCTCGGATATGGAAATATTATATTTATGTTTCAGATTTTGCTTGAGTGAATTTAAAATCCGCCGTTTTCCTTTCAAAGAATCAAGGTAAGGGAAATGCAGGATAACTTTTAAAATACCGACAACCATTATCATTTACAGAGTGCGTTTCAATTTGGTTATGGAATAACTCTCCAGTATATCTCCTTCCTTCACATCCTTAAATTCCTCTCCGATATAGATCCCGCACTCCATGCCTTTCGACACCTCTTTCACCTCATCCTTGAACCGCTTGAGAGAAAGGATCTTTCCGTTGAATATTATGTTCTCTTCCCTGATTACCTTCACGTAATCCGTATTGAACACCTTCCCTTCCTTCACGAAACAGCCCAGCACATTCCCCACCTTGGTTATCTTAAAGACTTGTTTCACTTCCAGGATACCGCGTCCCTCTTCCCGGATAAGAGGCTCGAGCAGCCCTTCCAGGGCTTTTTTCACGTCATCGATGGCGTCATAGATGATACGGTACAGCTGGATGGAAACGCCTTCTTTCTTGGCAAAATCCTCCAATCCGCGGTTCAGCCTTATATGAAAACCGATGATAATAGCATTGGATGCAGCGGCCAGAAGGATATCGCTCTCCGTGATATCCCCGGTAACGGCATGGATGATCTTAACGGCCACTTCATCATTGGAAAGCTTCTCCAGGGAATTCTTGATGACCTCCACCGAGCCGTCCACATCGGCTTTCAGGACGATCTTCAGTTCCTTGATCTTTCCTTTTTTAATGTGTTCATAAAGGTTGTCCAGGGTAATGCGCTGGAGGTTCTTGACGATGTTCGCCTTCTTCAGCTCCTTCCTCTTCTGGCTGATCTCACGCGCATATTTCTCAGAATGAACGACCTGGAAAGGATCGCCGGCCGAAGGCACTTCGTCCAGACCCGTAATGAGCACGGGCGTGGAAGGCCCTGCGCTTTCGATATAAGTCCCG